>JAAEQG010000834.1 GCA_024231775.1 bacterium | reverse complement strand
CGGCGTGGGAAAAGATCTTGCGGGTCGGGTTACCGCTTTGATTGGGTGTCTCCTCGGCGTCTGCGAGAAGACGGTCGATGCGGGGGATTCCCGTGAAGGCGGTCATGATTTTCGTCTCCCTACTCGCTGTGAGCTTCGAGGAATTCATCGAGGGCTTGATCAATCCCTTGGTTCAGTCCGCCCAAGCTCTGCTTGGCCATTCTGATGGCTTCGGGGTTCACACCGTTCTCCGTCCCCTCGTTCCACATGCTCCCGCAGTTCGGATCGTCGACCACCTGCTCGACCTGTTCGCTGACTGCCTCACCAAGGGCCGCCCAGCGTTTCGCGAAATCGATGAGGTCTCCGGTATCGGCTTCGTACATAGTTCGTCTCCTTCTTGTGCGCTATCCGAATGAGTCAGTCACTCGTCGTGATCACCCGTCTTGCTTGTCGTGAATCTCTCGGCGGCGATGATCGCCCAATCCCAGACCGGGTGATCGGGATCGTCGAGCGGTCCGCCGATCTCGTCCTCACCAAAATGCGCGGCGCATTCTTCGGCAAGTCTCGTGAGGTTCACGTCGATTCCGTCGTAGTGGTCCTCGGCGATCGTCAGCATGTAGTTGATTGCTGCGTTGCGTCGCATGGTCATCTCCTGCAATCGGCACTCAAGCCTGAAATCCGATGCCGGGAAAGTTGAAGTCCCCGTCGCGGCACGCTTCGAGCTCTGCCGCAACGGCTTCCTGATAGCGGGGATCCTTCTTTTCCGCGTCCTCGCAGTCGAGGCAGATCATCTGAGTGTTGAATTTCGACATGATCGTCGAGTAGGTCTCTTTCTTGCAGCGGTCGCATCTCATCGTCGTTCTCCTTTCAGGTCAGGGAGCCCGGAAGATGGCGGAAGCTCAGCCGGCATCCCGGAGCTCGTGCCATTCGATCCGCCGCATCGTGCCGACCTCACACAGCCGCCAGTCGGTCGTCGCGAGCTTCCGGGTCAGCTGGATCCGGAGGCCGTCTTCCCGCCGGCGGAAGATGTCTCCCGCGGTGCGGCGCTGACGGGTGAAGCCCTCGGCGGTCAGCTTGGAGGCGATGACCTCGTAGGCTGCCTTGTTGCGGGCGGTCCAGGGATCGGTGGGGGTGCGGCGGTTGATCTGGCGGGTCATGGTTGGTCTCCTTTCGGCGGATTCTGGTCCGGAGGGCCTCTTGCCCTGCCGGTGGCCCACCAGTACGGGGGGCCGGCCGGGTGGTCAACCAGGGGAACGGCGGAAAATGAGCTTTTTTCGCGGTCCATGGCGGATTCAGGCGGGGTCAACCGCGGCCTCGGGCCGGAGGTGCCCGGGAAGGGCCGGGACACAGGAGGAGTCCCGGTCGGGGCCGGATGCGGGGGATCCCCGGTGTCGGGTGCGGGGGATCTCCGGTCGGGACCGGGTGCGGGGACGGTCGGTCGGGGTGCGGTGGGGATCTCGGGTCGGTGCTGTGCCGCCGGCGACGCGGAGCTCCTGAGACGGATTCGATTCCGCGCGTCGAGAACCTTCTCATCCCTCCGGCTTACGCCGTGGCTGCGCCGAACGTCTTGAGCAACGAATCGAGCTT
>JAAEQG010000833.1 GCA_024231775.1 bacterium | reverse complement strand
TACCTGTTCGAGATGGCCAACATCCGGAACCAGAACTCCTGGATCCACTCCAAGACGCCCGAGCTGGCCACGGAAAAGGCCAAGGATCTGGTGCGCATGGCCGTTTCCAGGGCCGGAACCTTGCGGCCCCTGGTGGAAAAAGTGATCAACGTCAACCAGCGGGGCCTGGTGATCGGCGGCGGCATCGCCGGCATGAACGCGGCCCTCAACCTGGGCAAACAGGGGTTCGACGTGGTGCTGGTGGAAAAAGAGGCCGAGCTGGGCGGATTCGCCCGGAAGCTGCACCACACCATCGAGGGCGCGGACGTCCCGGCCTACGTGGAGAAGCTCTCCGCCGAGGTGCGGGCCCACGACAAGGTGGAGGTTCTCACCGAAACCTCGGTCACCGGATTCGGCGGCTACAAGGGCAACTTCAAAACCAGCGTGGCCGTTGGGGCGGACAACACCCCGCGCGACATCGAGCACGGCGCCATCGTCGTGGCCACCGGGGCCGTGGAATACCAGCCCACGGAGCATCTGTACGGCGAGGACGACCGGGTGGTCACCCAGATCGGTCTGGCCGACCGGCTGGAGGAGAAGGGTGCGTCGGATCTCGACGCCGTGGTGATGATCCAGTGCGTGGGATCCCGGAACGACGATCTGGTGGAGTGCTCGCGCATCTGTTGCCAGAACGC
>JAAEQG010000832.1 GCA_024231775.1 bacterium | reverse complement strand
GCTCGTGGTGCTGTCCAGGTTTCCGGTGGGCTCGTCCGCGAGGATGATGGCGGGTTCCTGTACCAGGGCGCGGGCGATGGCTACACGCTGCTTCTGCCCGCCGGAGAGTGGGTTGGGACGGTGGTGGGCTCGATCAAGAAGGCTGACGCGCTCGAGGGCTGCCCGGGCGCGCTTGCGGCGATGTCGGGCATGGGTATAGGTCAGCGGAAGCTCGACGTTCTTCAGCGCGGTCGTGCGCGGCAGCAACTCGAACGACTGAAACACGAAACCGATTTGCTCGCCCCGGATGCGGGCCAGGCGCGACTGCGACAGCCGGGCGACGTCGGCGCCGCGCAGCAGGTAGCGCCCGGCCGAGGGGATGTCCAGACATCCCAGGATGTTCATCAGGGTGCTCTTGCCCGATCCGCTGGCGCCCATGATCGCCACGTATTCGTTGGGCATAATGTCCAGGGTGATTCCAGCCAGGGCGTGTACCCGCTCCGGCCCGACGCGATACACCTTGGTCAGCTCGACCAGGCTGATGAGCGCCTGGCCATTCCCTTCCGAATCCGTCCGGGCCTGTTCACCGGACGGCGCCACCGCCCCCGCCGGTTCTGCCGGGGCTGAGGCGGGCAACGAGCTTTCGTCGATGCGCGTCATCATTCGGCCTTAGCTACTTCGGTGGCGTCAGGATTATCGTCAGGGGTGTCCACATCCGGCGCCGCCTCCTCGTCGTCGGCGTCCGCCAGGGCGGTGTCCTCCTCCGCACCGTCGGTGGTCTTCTCGGAGTCTTCGGGCTCGTCGAGCTTCACCTTGCTCCCCTGCTTGAGTTGGTCCAGGCTGCGGTAGGGACCGGTGATGATCTGGTCGTCGACGGCCAGACCTTCGATCAACTCGACGCGGGCTTCGTCGGCGATTCCGGTACGTACGCAATGCGGGGTGGCTTCGCCCTCGTCCAACGAGAAGACGACCGCGAGGTATTGAGCTTTGCTCTTGCGCTCGGTGATGCCCAACTCGGCTTGGCGGCGATCAAACTGCTCGACGATCTCCTCAGGAAGGTCTTTGCGCTTGCGATGCACCACCGCCTGCACCGGAACGGTGAGCACGTCGTCCTTGCGGGCCACCTCGATCTCGACGTTGGCGGTCATCCCCGGCTTGACCCGGGGATCGTCGGTCTCGATCAGCACCAGGGTCTCGAAGGTCACCACATCGCGCCCCGCAGCTTTGCTTCCACTGGTGGCGACGCGGAGAACCCGCCCGAGAATCGGACGCTGAGGATCGGAGGGCAGGAAGATGTCCGTCGACTGTCCCGGTTTGACCAGAGGAACGTCGGTCTCGTCCACCCGGGCCCGGACCTGCATCTGCGCAAGATCGGTAATGGTCATGATTACCGTCCCGGGGTTGTTCATCGTTCCGGTGACGACCACCTCCCCCTGTTCCGCCTGCACCTTGGACACGATCCCGTCGATCGGCGAGACAATGATAGTCTTCTCCAGGTTCTCGCGGGCCCGGCGGAGCATGGCCTGGGCTTCAGCCAACTGGTGCGTACCGAGGTCGACCGCAGCCTGAGCTTTGACCAACGTCGTGCGATGGTCCGCCAACTCCAGCGCACTGGTCGCATTCCGCTCCGCCAGGCGCTCCTGACGAGTCAGATCGCGCTGGCACTTCTCCAGATCGGCATCAGCCTGGCGAATACCCGCCCGCAACGCCTCCACGCCCGCCTCGCCGGAATCGACCAACGCCCGGTACTCGACATCATTAAGCCGACAAAGAAGTTGCCCTGACTTAACCGTATCTCCCTCCTCCACGGGCATCTCTTCAATCTTGGCGGGGACCTCCGAGCTGATCTCGACTTCGAGCACAGCCTCCACATCCCCCGGAGCCTGCACGGTCCGCACGATCGGCTCGCGCTGCGGTTGAGTCACCAGCACGGGCAGGGCATCGGGGGTCGCCACATGCAGCAGCGACTCGTCCGTATTGCCCTCCCGCAGGCCATTGACCACGAACACCGCGGCCACCAGGGCGACCAACGCCAGCGGTACCAATATCCTTCTCATGACCTGTCGGTCCTTTCCAAACTGCCCCCAGCACCCACGCCTATCATGATCCCACGAACGATGGGATCGTCCGCACACCGGCGGTCACCAGCCAGAACAGCACGCAGGTAACCGCTGCGGCCCGGCGCGAGAGCTGCCCGGTCACCACGAGTCCCAGCCCCACCAGAATCCAGAACCACACGTGGAACGGATCCACCCCGGACAGAATCCCCCGGGCAATGCGATAGGCTTCGTCCCGCGGTAGCAGTGTTCCTAACGACGTCTCCACGCCGAGCCGCCGGTAGTACAGCATCATCGCCAGACGCAGCCCCGCCGCCAGCACATCCACCACCGCCGAGTACACACAGATCGCCATCAACGTGGGGTAGTCCGGCTTGTTGCCCTTCAAGGCCACCACCGCGAACAGGACGGCGGCGATCAGCATCACCGAAACCACCAAGCCCACCGGAGTCGCCAGCAGAGCACCGCCCCGGGCGATCAGCGTATTGAATTCCCCAGTCTTGCGGATCTTCTCCATGCGCTCGGACAGTTCCGTCCGGTCTAGCAGATCGATCTGTTCGCGCTCCAGGCTGGCGACGGCAGCCCGGGTCTGCCGCTCCACCTGGCGATCGATCAGTCCGGTCTGCACCGTGGCCCAGCCGAATAGGGTGGTCAGCGCCAGAATGGCCGCCAGCGCCCAGCCGTAATGCCCCGCGTGGGCAACACAGGCGAACACGCTCCGCGGGGACACGAACATCACCGGCGCATGCCATAAGCTCGGCGTAGACACGTTCGACGGGTTTTCAGACATGCACCCTCGCTACGTACGACCACATCCCCCGAGGGGCCGACAGTCTGCCGGCAAACTTGCGGGCTCCATTATAGGGTGATTCGGCGGTTGGTTAATAGTATTGCCGCCAAGTGGTGATCTTTCCTACAGAGGGCAACAATATTCGACAGGCAAAACTGTCGCCGCGGACTCCTGACACTAACGAGCGATGCGAAACCGGTTGACAGGTGGAGTACGTAGTTCACAATCGAGTCTCGCGAATCCCGAGGGGGTCGGCAATCGTGACCGCACTTGGTGGGTTCGCTTGTCCGGCTGCGCTCTGGCGCAGTATCCGAGCACGGCGCATCCCACGAACCGATCCTCCCAGAGAACCGTCCTCTAGCGGAGAGACCCCATGGACCGAAGATCAGCACTTGCCCTGGTAATGATGACCGGCCTGCTCGCGACCGCCGCGGCAGCCGCTGAGTCACCCAAGTTGTTTCCGCCGCAGGAACCTATCAGGACCGGCCATCTCAGAGTCGATGAGCTGCACGAGATCTTCTACGTCCTGCTTGGCAATCCGAAGGGCAAACCTGTCATCGTCTTACATGGCGGCCCGGGATTCGGAAGCTATCCCCGGTTGGCGCAGTACTTCGATCCCGAGAAGTTCCTGATCGTCCTGCACGATCAGCGCGGCGCCGGTCGCAGCCGACCCGCCGGCGAGATTCGCGACAACACCACGCCGCACCTCGTGGCTGATATCGAGAAACTCAGAGAGCACCTCGGCATCAAGGGCAAGGCCCTCGTGTTCGGCGGTTCCTGGGGGTCCACGTTGGCGTTGGCCTACGCCGAGGCGCATCCGGAACACGTCCGGGGAATGATCCTGCGCGGCGTCTTCACCGCTTCAAAGGCGGAACCTCTGAACGGTTTCGTCGGCCCGATGCCCCGAACCTTCTTTCCGGAAGCGGCGGCGGAGTTTGACGCAGCCTTACCCCGGAAACTCTCGCCGGTGAAGCCTCGGACAATGCTCGAACTCTTCTCCGGAGACGACAAAGCCACCCAACGCCGTGTAGCGATCGCATGGACCAAGTGTGCGATCAAGACCGGTAAGCTGCATGCGTCCGACGAGGAAGTTCAGGGCGGCTTCGGCATCGACGACATAGTCCCGGGCGCCCGGATCGACTGTCACTACGCAACCAACGGGTTCTTTCTCGAAGATGATCAGCTCTTGCGCGAGGCGGGCAAGCTGAAAGGCATCCCCGTGACGATCATCAACGGTCGGTACGACATGATCTGCCCCCCGATCACCGCGTGGCGTCTGCATCAGAAGCTGCCGAAGTCCAAGCTGGTCATCGTGGAAGAGGCTGGCCACTCCGAGGGCGAACCGGGCACCACCCAGGCGCTACTCAAAGCCGTAGCCGAATTCGAGTAGCCCGCGGACAGCAGGACGAGGCGATGGCCGAACATAAGGCACCTCACCCCAAGCACACGGGGCACTTCAAGGACGCCCGCAGCCGGTCTGTGACACTGCTCGACCCCTACGCGCTGAAGCTGCTGCGGCGGCATGATCTGATCCCCCCTGACACGCTGGCTTCAATCGCTGACGAAGTTGGGTTCGGGCTGCCAAAGTGGCAGCGCCGTGGCTACCTTGCTTGTGTTCTTACGTTCCTTGCCTGCGTCGTGTTTCTGATTGTCTGGAAGATCGTGCGCCGCAGCGGCGTTGACACACTGGAGTACGTCTTATGGCCGACGAACTTGGCCGTGTTCGCGTTGGGCGCCGTGAAGTTCTGGCAAAGTGCCCATCGTGTGCGGACCAAGCATGTGTGCGCAATCATGCTCAAGCACCTCCGCTGCCCGCACTGCGGCTACGATATCCGTGGCTTGCCGACCGATCCCCAGGACGGTGCGACCGTCTGTCCTGAGTGCGGATGTGCGTGGAAGCTGGGAAACTCAGGCGCCGTGCGACAGAGGGGCAGCGATGGCCGCGAGTGACTCATCTCTCCACCAGCGAGCCGGACACGTCAAGGACGCTCGGGGCCGGTCTGTGACGACGCTTGACCCAATCACCATGAACCTCCTCCGGCAGACGGACGTGATTCCCGTCGAGACGCTGCGAAGACTGGCTGACGAGATCGGAGTGGGATGGTCCAGACGCATTCGCACGCTGTTCATTATTGCGGTGGTTTGCATGGGGCTCTTCCTCCTGGTGACCGTCCTGGGAGTCATTGCCGACGCGATCAGGGGAGCCGGGCTTCACGTACCGTTGCCGATGTTGGTACTACTGCCCAGCGTTTGGATCGGCCCCTGGGCAATCTGGATGGGAACCCGGGCAGCACGGCTCAAGCGGATTCGTCGCATGATGCTTGCCCACCTCCGCTGCCCGCACTGCGGCTACGACATCCGTGGCTTGCCGACCGATCCCCAGGACGGTGCGACCGTCTGTCCTGAGTGCGGCTGTGCGTGGCGGCTTGAGGGCAAAGCGAAATGAGCTGGATCTGGCCGGAGTACATTAATCGCGACCTCCTGCTGGCCAAGCGGGAACGGAATGCGATTCATCGTGACGCCTGGAAGCTGTGGTGGGCAAACAAGTCGAACATCGTGCTGTACCTAACCCTGCCCGCCTTCTATCTGCTCACCGTGTTCTTCGCCAGCGATGCGGGAGGGCGCATCGCCACGTTCATCGGGGAGAGCGGATTGGTCCATGGGTTGTTTCGAGCCGGGGCTCCGGTGGTGCTTTTCATCCTGTGCTTCGTCCTGGGCGGAGCCGTCCTGCAGCGGACGCGCTTCGCGCCGTGTGTCCATCAGGCAACGCGTCAGCACGGATACGATGTGTGTGTCAAGTGCGGGTATTGGCTACGGGGTTTGGGTGACGAGATCATACGCTGCCCGGAGTGCGGAGCCAGACGAGAAGCCGTGCCAAGAAGCGAACCGAACTAGACCAGGTAAGGCAGAGTAACCACATCTCGGGGCCGAGTCCGAATTCGGATCACGCGTGAGGACGAAGTAGCCACGCGCAGCTGCACCCCGGACAGACCGCGCCCCGTCGCCCCCCCCGGGGCGGCGTTAAACGTAACCGCCTTAATTGGCATGAGTTACGTCAACACAGGTCTTTTTCACCACAACCGGCTTGCATTGCCATTGCCGATAGGATAGGTTATCGGAACAGGTCGCGATGGAGGATATCCCTCCGTCAAGTATCTCAATTCGCGGGGTAGAGAGAGACGTCGGTGGGCGGACTCTCTTTTTTCGTACGGTCCTATCGACGGGCGGGCGAGAACAGGTCACTGAGGGTGCGGAGAAAAATGCATGCGCGAAGAATCGGTGCGGGGCGCGGACGGTAGGCGTGCGCGCTTCGCTTGGTGCGCGCGTCGGGCACGACGCGGGCAATGCAGAACCAAAGGACATCGTACATAGAAGGAGATGATGTTATGAATCGATTGAAACCCTTGGGTCCGAGCGCTTCTCTGGTGGCGGTCATCAGTCTCGTGGCGTTCGGCGCGGCGTGGTGTTCCCAGGCCCAGGCGGACTTCCCGCCGGATGATCCGCCTCCCGTCTGGCACCCGGATTTCCCTGATCCTGAGCTACCGCCGGTACATCCGGACCCCGGCATCGCGTACTACGGCCAGGATTTGCACGCGATGTATCCGCAAAACGTGATCATGAACGACCCCATTCACGAAGGCTTCCGCAACATCGACCGCGTACCATTCGGGGCTCATGAGCTCGAGACTTTCGATTCCGATCTGCAGGCCACCGTCGATGTTCCCAGTATGAGCATCTTTGGGCAACCCGTCACGCTGACGGGTCCGGTGACCACGCAGGTGAACAACTACGTGGGTGGCCAAATGGGCGTGTTCCAGACCGAGATCGTTAGCATGAGCCTCACCGGCAGTCTTGGTGGGATGACGTTCGAGGTTCGGGAGAGCCCGTCTCTGTCTTCTCCGGGGCGAACGTCGATCCAACCGGATGGCGGAGGAGGATACCAGATCGAGAGCTTCTTTGACGTGTTCACCGAGCTCTCCGTCAACGGCGGGCCATTCATGGCCCAGACCACTCCGGTCGGGCGCATGCGGCTCTGCCCCGAGCCGACAAGCCTGGGGCTACTTGCCCTCGGCGGCCTGTTCCTGGCCAGACGCCGACGATAGCGGTTATTACCCCCGGTAAGCATGGGCTGCTCCACCTCTGGAGCAGCCCTTTTGGATGCGCGTGATGATGTCTTCCACGACTGGGCAGGGAGCGCTTACTCAGTTGACCGCATGCGCTTGAGCACCTCATCCGCCAGCCCGCAGTCCAGTGCGCCGGGTGCCCCATCCTTTGTTCAGCAAAGGGTGGGGGCTTATACGCATTCTGGTTAGCTCTCGCGCTTGCCCCAGCCCGTTCGACAGACGGTCCGCAATCGGTGTTGCGTGGTATGGGCAATGTGCATCACGTTTCAACCTCGTGATCCATTCGGTTTGGTGGGCGGCATGGGCAAGCTCTGCTTACCCGTGCAGCGTGCCGATGACGCACGGGCAAACAAGTTTGCCCATGGCACCCGCCGCGCAACCGTGACAGGGCTTGAACAACGCGCAGCTTCTACCCGTGACGCGTATGACGTGCCGATTCGGGTCTCCTCCGGGCTGCGACCGTGAAGCAGCGGAGCGCAAACCGACAGACTCGAATCGGCAAACTCAAACTGAACTTGGTACTACTCAGTTGACCGCATGCGCTCGAGCACCTCATCGGCCAGCCCGTAGTCCAGCGCCTGGGCAGCGTCCAGCCACAGGTTGCGGTCGCAGTCCTTCTCCACTGCATCCATGGGCTTGCCGGTGCAGGAGGAGATGATCTCGTACAGGCGATGGCGCAGGCGGATGATCTCCTCCGCCTCGATGGCCAGGTCGGTGGCGCTGGCTTCGAGCACCCCGCCGATTAGCGGTTGGTGCAGCAGCATGCGTGAGTTGGGCAGCAGGTAGCGTTTGCCCTTGGTCCCACCGCACATCAGCACCGCCCCCATGCTGGCGGCCATCCCCACGCAGTAGGTGGCTACGTCGCAGCGCACGAATTGCATGGTGTCATAGATCGCCAGTCCGGCGGACACCGAACCGCCGGGCGAGTTGACGTATAGACTGATTTCCGCCTTGGGATCCTGGTTCGAGAGGAAGAGCATCTGAGCGACGACCACATTGGCTTGGCTGTCGTCGATGCCGCCTCCGATGAAGACTATCCGGTCCTTGAGCAGCCGCGAGTAGATATCGTAGGCTCGCTCGCCGCGGCCGCTGGTTTCGATCACGAATGGAATCTGTTGGTTTATCGCCGACATGGTCTTCGTCCATCTCCGTTATGACCGATCCGCATTCCGCACGCACTTTCGGGTGCGCGGGGTGGCGGCCTACTTACCCTTGCTCGCTGAATCCGACGGCTTCTTGGCCTTGTCCTCTTCCTTGAGCACCTCATCCACGATCCCGAACTCCAAAGCCTCGTCCGCGTTGAGGTAGCGGTCGCGCTCGGTATATTCGCATACCCGGTCATACTCCTGGCCCGTACACACCGCGACTATCTCGTTGAGCAACCGCTTGTCACGGATGACCTCTTCCGCCTGAATGCGGATATCCTCCGCCTGCCCGCTGATCCCGCCATACGGCTGGTGCAGCATCACCTTGGCGTGTTCGAGAATGTACCGCTTGCCCTTGACCCCGGCCATCAGCACAATCGCCGCCCCGCTGGCTGCCTGTCCGATACAATAGGTCGCCACCTCGCAGTTCAAGAACTTGATCGTGTCGTAGATCGCCAGCGTCTGGTCCACCAGCCCGCCCGGCGAGTTGATATACAGGTTGATCTCCTGGTCCTTCTTGATCGACTCCAGGTACAGCAACCGCATGATCGCGACACTGGCGGTACGCTCCAGGATGGGGCCGGACAGGAAGATGATCCGGTTCTCCAGCAGCATCTCCTCGATGGACATCTCTCGGGTCCGCTGGTACGCCGGATACGCCTGATTGAAGACATCACCCTGGCGAATCAACTCTGGCATAGGTCTATCCTTGACAAAACGCGTCGCGAGATTCTCGGACGTCGGAGCCACTTCCTCTCACCCGCCCCGCGGGTCGGGTAACCCCGTTTTCGTCGGCACAATCCCCGCGGCGCTTGCTCCAATTCCACACGCGGCTCCATCGCCGCGCCAGCCAACTCGTCGGACCGTTTACCGGACGCTACTCCTGCCCATCACCGGTACGGGAACACGGGTGCCCCATCCTTTCTGAAAGAAAGGGTGGGAACTCCGCCGTCGCACCGGGTGCCCCATCGCTTAAGCGGTGGGAGAAACCGGGTGCCATGCTCATCCCGAAGGGTGAGCATGCGGGTGCCGTTCCACTCAACGTACCGGCACTTCGCGGAACCTGTTCAAACATCGCGGACGCACGAACCGAGCCGCGACCGTGAGGGAGCGGACCAGACGAACCCGAGGCCTACTTCTCCGTGATCTCCGCCTTCTCCAGCAATGCGTCCAGTATCTTGCCGTCGCGCAAGCGGAGGTACAGCGCACTGATCCCATCATTCTTGATCAGCTCATCGCGCATCCGGTCAAACCGCTTGCCCTGCATTCCGGCTATCGACGCGATCGCCCCGTTCATCTCGTCCTCACTGACCGAGATCTCCCGTTCGGTAGCGATCTTGTCCATCACGAAGAACAGCTTGAGGTCCTCAGCCGCCTGTTCCACCGCCCGCAGCCGGAGCTCGTCCAACTGTTTGCTGATTTCCGTTTCGGGCATCCCCGCCTGGTACATCTCGATCATTCGCCGACGGACGATCGCATCGGCCTGCCGCTGCGATAGGCCTTCCGGAAGGGCAAAGTCCACGCCCTTGAGCACGTGGGCGGTGATCTGCTGGCGCATGGCCTCCTTGACCTCACCCTCCTGGCGCTGTTCGAGGGCGGCTTTCATCGTGTCCCGCAGATCCGTCTCGTCGTCGTACCCCAGCTCCGAGAGCAGTTCCTCGGTCAGCTCGGGAATCTCCAGACGTTTAACGTCCGCGATCTGCAGACCGAACGTTCCGGTCTTACCCCGCCGCTCCGGCGTCTCGTAATCCTCCGGGAAGGTCACCTCCAGCTCGACTTCGTCCCCGGCTTTCTTGCCGACCAGAGCATCGCCCAATCCGGTTAGCTGCATGCCGGAGTAGAACTGGTCCCGGGCGGCCAACATGGCGTTCGCCTCGGACTTCACCGTATCTCCATCGACCACCACCGCGAGATCACCGACGACCAGGTCGTCCTCAACGATCGGACCGTCCTCAACCGGGGCATAGCGCCCGCGGAACGCCATCCGTCGCTTGACCTCATCATCAACGTCCGCCTCGGAGACTTCCTGGCTGGCCTTCTCCACCGCGATACCCTCGAGCTCGGGAAGCTCGAATTCCGGTTTGAGTTCGACCTCGCAACTGAAGCTGAAGTCGCCCTCCTTGGGCAGGTGCAGGTGGTCGATAGCCTCCTCGAGCTTCACCAGTCGGTCAACGACCGCCGCCTTGTTCATCCCCGATTCGTCGCTGATCTGCTCGGGGATCTTCGCCCAGATCAGTGGGTCGCCCAGAGTGTTGAGTTCCAGCTTATTGGTCGCCGCCAGGTATCCCTTGCTCAGCAGGCTGGCCCCGACCTCCTCCCCCACGTCATTCCCAAAGCGCTTTTCCACCAAGCGCAAAGGTGCTCGTCCTCTGCGAAAGCCCGGGATCGTCGCCTCGCGCTTCAATTCCGCAAGCTGGTCCCCCATCTGGTCGTCGATCAGCGTTCGCGGAATGGTGATACTCAGCTTCTTGCGCAGTGCCCCGATCTCCTCGACGTCGACCTCGACAGCCTCTTCGAGCTTGGCCATCAGCTTTTCATCGTCGGACTGCTCTTCAGTTTCGACGCCATCCGCTTCCCCTTCCGCCTCAACGGACGCGGTCTCCTGCTCATCCAGGTCTACGCCGGTTTTCTCCTCATCGGCCATGTGCATGCCTCTCCATTGTCTGGTGTCGAACGCGATGCAAAACCGTCGATCCACGCCGGCGACCAGCTCGCCAGTGTCGCCGGATCCGCCGCCCCCCTAGGCTACGGTCACGCTCTGATCCAAGTATACGTCCTGAATAATATTCAGCAACTTAACCCCATCGGACATGGGTCGCTGAAAAGCCTTGCGCCCCGAAATCAGCCCCAGCCCCCCGGCCCGCTTGTTGATCACCGCGGTGCGACAGGCATCGGCGAAGTCGTTATCGCCGGACGCTCCGCCCGAGTTAATCAAGCCCGCCCGCCCCATGTAGCAGCACGCCACCTGATAGCGGCAGAGCTCGATTGGGTGCTCGGCGGTCAGCTTCTCATACACCGCCGGATGCGTTTTGCCGAACTCGATCGCATTGTATCCGCCGTTGCACTCCGCCAGCTTCTGCTTGATGATGTCCGCCTCGATGGTGACTCCCAGGTGGTTGGCTTGGCCGGTAAGGTCCGCCGCGGAGTGATAATCCACGCCATCCTTCTTGAAACCGCTGTTCCGCAGGTAGCACCACAGGATGGTCACCATGCCCAGTTCGTGGGCCACGCGGAAGGCGTCGGCGACTTCCTGGATCTGACGAGTTGACTCATCCGATCCGTAGTAGATCGTCGCCCCCACCGCCACCGCGCCCAACTCGAAAGCCTGATGCACGTCGGCGAACATCACCTGGTCGAAAGTGTTCGGATAGGTCAGCAGTTCGTTGTGGTTGAGCTTGACGATAAACGGAATCTTGTGGGCGTACTTGCGCGACACCGACCCCAGAACCCCCAACGTCGATGCCACCGCGTTGCATCCGCCTTCGATCGCCAGCTTGACGATCGATTCCGGATCGAAGTAGATCGGATTCGGCGCAAAAGACGCCCCCGCGGAGTGCTCGATACCCTGATCCACCGGGAGAATCGAGACATACCCCGTCCCCGCCAGGCGGCCATGCCTCAGGATCGCCTCCATGCTGCGCAGTACCGGCACGGGCCGGTCCGTCTGGCACATCACCCGATCCACAAAGTCCGGACCGGGCAAGTGCAACGCGCTGCGGTCAAAACCCTTGCACGTATACTCCAGGAGACTAGTTGCCTCGCCGCCAAGCAGATCGGCAATCGCACCCATGTCCAAACTCCACTCGCTAGAGGCTCCCGCCAATCACGCCCGCACAGTCCGCGGATGACCGAGAGCTACTCCGGAACTCCCCGCCGCGGCAGCGTCCTGGCGGATAGCAGCCTACCCTTCCGAACCGCGCCGCATAGCCGCAGCGCAGAATGGGCAAGACCAATCGCCACATCCACAAGTCTGAGCCAAGAAGCCAGGCGTGGGGCTCCAGCCGGTTGACCGCCGGACTGAAACTGAAGATCGAACCCATCACAGCCAACGCCTGGCTCACCTGCCGGTACCCCGCGATGGGCGGACACGAACAAGATCAGACGCCACGGGTTCTAGCACATCGTACCACTGGGGGCAAGTCCCGGAGTGCGCCCGGGGTGCGTGACAGTATGGGCGAGCTCTTGAGCGTTCTGTTGCCGAGCGATTGTCTGCGCGCGATCATCGCCGCGTCTGGACGATCCTCTTCGCCCTGAAAGGGCGCACTATGACAGCCCAGGGCAACGCCCTGGGGCGGGATTGCCCGAAGCAACGTAAGCCCTGAAAGGGCGAAATGAGGCCATGCCGCCCTTTCAGGGCTTGTGTTTGTCTCGGTCACGAGGACCCAGGGCGTTGCCCTGGGCTGATCTATGACGCCCCGTTGGGGCTTCTCGATGCGTGGCAACATGGACGCGCTGTGGACCGCGTCAGCCCGCCCTAACTGTCACAAACCCGTGCCCCGCACGATCTCTCCGGTGGTCACCTGGGGCATGCCCCGCTGGCGAACCAGCCGCCAGAGGCACAAGACATCAATCCTTCCGCCGGACCGTCGCCTCGTACACCCGAAAGCGACCGTCCTCCTTCACCGTACGGCAGCTTCCGACGAAGCGCTCCAGCAACGGACGGTACTTGTGGAAACGGTTCGCCACGATGCGCAGTCTGCCACCGTACCTCAGGTGGGCGGCGGCACCCTGGAGGAACTCCTCGACCACGCCGTAGTCCGTGGTGATGCCCGCGTGGAACGGCGGGTTCGAAACGATCAGGCGATATCGGTCAGTGACATCAGAGAACACGTCCGAAGCATACACCCTTTCCGCAGGCAGCCCGTTGAGCTCAGCGGTACGCCGCGAAGCCTCCAACGCCAGGGCGCTCGAATCCACCATCTCGACTTCCGCACGCGGCCACGAACGGTGCAGCCACGCGCCGATCACCCCGCACCCGCAGCCGAAATCCAGCACGCCCCCCTGGCCCGGCTTCTCCTCAGACAGCGTCTCCAGGAGCATGCGCGTGCCGTCATCGAGACGACCATGACTGAACACCCCCGGAATCGAGCACACCCGCAGCTCGCACCCGGGGGTCGCGAAGGTTTCCGTGACCGCCCACTCATCCAGCCCACCGCCGTCCGCCGATCGCGGACGCCCCAGCCCGGACAGCAACGCGCAATGTCGAGCAGCGTCAACCTTGGTCACCCCGTCAAAGCGCTGCTCCAGCGCCCGGCGGCTCGACTTAATACCCCCGCGAACCAGCCCCACCACGAAGATCCGCCCATGACCACCCGCCGGACCATCGTCCGCCGGCGGCCCCAGGACACCCGCAGCCATCTCCAGCACCATTTCGAGCATCGGGCGGCCTTTGGGAAGATAGACTACGGCCACGTCGTGCGGGCGATCGGTACCCCCGTACCACGCGCAGAACTCCAGAGACATCCGGTCCCCCAGCTCACTACCTAACCGTTCCCGCGCCCGTCGAGCGTCGCCGTACCGGGTCTGAACCAACGTCACTTGCGCATCGGGGAGGTGCTCGCGCAGCACCTGCCCCAGCTCGCCGTCAGGCGAATCGATGACCAGGATGCGCCCACCCGCCAGCGACTCCAGATTGCGCATCAGCAGTTGTGTCGTCGGCTGCGATCTTTCCATACCTGCCCCTCGATTTACCATCTGCCTCCCCTCCACCGGCGGTCCGGCTCAGTTCGTCCGAACCGGCTCCGACCTTCGGACCAGTCCCGTATCGATCCAATCGAATCGATCCTGCACGGAAACATTCTCACCGAATAGAACGCGAAGTTCCACCCGCGCCGCTCCGCGTACGTCCGCCCGCACCGGCCCCCAAAGTTGTCGCCCCCGCACCTGGGCTTGACGATGGGCCACCGCCCCATCGACGCGAATCTCCACGGTCACGTCCGCCAGCGGCCCGGCGCTATCATCCAGACCGTATTCGGTCACGAAAGTCTCATACTCGCCGGCAAGATCGAAGATCAACGACGATTCGCTGTGGACCCCGAGACCGTGGGCAAACTCCCGGCCCGCCACCCGCAGCGGTCCGCCCAGCACATTACCGTCCCGAACGTACGCCCAGCCCAGCGAGAGCATCGGCGTGTGTTCGACGCTGATCGGTTTGAGTTCGGTGACCCAGCTCCACCGGCCTCCGCTCACTTCCAGGCGGCGGACCCGGCTTAACGGAACCCTGCGCTTGACCTTGCCGAACACCAGCAACTCGATCCGCTCGTCCGCACAGGTAATCTCGCCACTACTCAGCCGCTCCCCGCTGGTGAAGTGTACCTGGGCCTGCAATCCCTCGACCCGCTCCGCCTCGTCCGCAACCAGCTCCACCGCCGCCACCTGGGCATGCCCCATCCGGAGCACCGTCCCCTCGGTCTCGAAACGCACCCCCTCCGCATCGATACCCAGCAGCAGCCCGTGGACTTGGTCTCCGTTGTTCAGCAGCAGGCGGTCCTCCGCGAAACCGGCGTCCGCATCCGTCCCCTCGCGAGCAGGCACCCCACGGGGAAGACTGCCCCAACGCTCTACCATCGACAAGGGAAGTTCCAGCGAACCCAGGAACGGTGTCGCCACCAGCACCACGTCTTCGGTATCTTCCGCCTGCCCGCCCTGCTCGGGACGGATGGGCTCGACCCATAGACGCCCGCCCCCAACCAGAGAAACCTCCACGTACCTGTCCGCACGAACGCCAATCGCACCGCCTGTACGCAGCGGGGCGTTGCCTGCGAACCGCACGATCCGCACCACGTCAGCCGCGGGCAAGCTGACCGGCTCGGCGCTGCCCTGGGGTTGCAGGGTGAGTCCGCCCGCCAGCGAGAACCGCCGCAAGCGCCCCTCCACGGAAGCAGCGTCCACCGTCCTCACAACGACCTCACCCTGATCCACAGACGGGTCCGCCGCAACTCCCACATCCCCGGGGAACAACCACGCCACAAGGCCCAGCACCATGAGGAAACAGCTCCAGCTTCCACCGCACCAAACCCTCGACCCGAGCCCCACGCCTGGATTCGCCCTCTCTTCATAGGTACCCGCGCGCCGGGCACCCCATCCCGCCCAGGGGTGGGAGACGACTCTGTCTAGGAACTCGGAACTCGGAACCCGGAACCCGGAACTCCTCCGACCGGGTGCCCCGTCCTTTCTGCAGGAAAGGGTGGGAACTCCCCCATAGCGTAGCCAGACCCGCCCCCACCGGGAGCGCATGGGATCAGGCAACCGGTTCTCAAATGGTGGCCGTGGCATCATCATCTCGTGCATGTCCCAATACCCGAACTTACTTCTGGAAGATAGGCAGCAGTCGATTCGGCACCTGCAAGACGATCAGCGCCATCGCGGTCCCGTATTCGGTCCCGGCTTGGCCTTGCCAGTTACCTTCCGCATCCTGCCGTTCCAGCAACTCATCCCGAACCTGCGGGAACCACTCGCGCCAGTGGCGTCCACCCGCCAGGAACATCGCCTGGGCCGCGTAGTAGTGCCCATAGAAGTAGTGCTGCACATGCTGCTCCACCGGAGGGCGAAAGCGCTCCACGTATTGCAGCCCACGTTCGATCTCCTCCCCCTCGTAGATACCCGCGTATTGTAGCGCCGCCACCCCGGCTGCGGAACGGGCGAATTGCGATCCACCCGTGTTCAGCATGTAGCGGAATCCGCCGTCCGGGTTCTGGCTTTGCTTCACGTAGGTGATCGCCCGGTCGATCGTCGACTTCTCCACCGCCACCCCGACGTTCCGGGCTGCCCGAAGTGCCATAATCTGACACACCGTCACCGAGAGATCCGCATCCGCTCGCACCGGCTGATACCGCCAGCCCCCCTCGTCGTTCTGCGTCGAGACGATCAGGCGCGTCGCTTTGCGCAGCGTCTCCCCCACGCGCGGATCGTGGGTCATCCCATACACTTCCGCCAGAAACAGCGTGGCGAATCCGTGGCCATACATCGGACCGTGCGAAGTCTCCGCAGCCAGCAGACCACTCTCCGAACAGTTGTCCAGCACGAACCGCGTACACCCCTCCACCACTTCCCCGTACTGCCCCCGCCCGGGCACGTGACCGTCGGAGACGAACGCCATCCCCGCGATTCCGGTGATCCCCACGTGTCGCCCGTAGTGAGACTTACCACCGAACGAACCGTCCGGCGCCTGCTGCCCCGCCAGCCAAGCCAGCGCCCGGGCGATCGCTTTCTGCGCCGCCTCCGGCAGCTCATCCGTACTCGCCCGCGGGGTCATCAACGTCAGCGGCTCCCGGCGGGGTACGTCTTCCGTGGACTCCGCAACCCCTTCCGGCGACGGCTGAGGCGCCTCCTGCCCCACCGCCGTCCCCACAACCGCCAGCCACACCGCCAGAACCAGAAGCAACCGACTTCTCCGCGCTTCCATCTTCCGAGCCGCGACCGTAAGGGAGCGGAGCTGCTGGAGACCAACGCTCCCGCGGGGGGACCGCTTCCTAACGTGCGCGGCTCGGATGACCTGCGGGTACACGTGTGGGTCGGAACTGGTCGGTCGGACAGACATCACGATCCCTCGCTTGGCTCGGTCAGCGCCCGGTAGTACTGTTCGATCTGTTCTCGATACCGCTCGAGCGAATCCTCTCCGATCCCCTGGAGCAGTTCCTCTCGATCGCGCTGCGGAAGATGGCCCCACCCGCGACGCCATTCACGAAACGGACCGCGCCGCCGCTCGGCTTCGTCCGCATCCCCAGCCTCCTCAACCTCGGATGGATCCTCGGGCTGCTCCCCCGTCTCCGCGGTTTCGTCATCCGACGGATCGTCGCGCCGCTCACCCAGCTCCCGACGTTCGCTCTCCGAACGCTGTCGAGCCCTGGCTGGTGCGCGCTGCTGCAACGCCGCCTCGATAGCCTCCTCCAACTGGAGAACGATCTGCTCCTGCACCGCCTGGGTATCCAGACCGGCGTCCAGCTCACGCACAAGCTGCTCTCCCGCCGCGGACATCCCCGTGGTGATCTGGGCCATGATGTCCAGGTCCTCCCCGGTCGTCGCCTGGTGGATCAGCTTCTTCGACAGATCGTCAGCCCGGCGACCATCCTCCCCTGGCGGGGATCCTGGCGTCGCCCAAGCAGTAGCCGTTCCCCAACCCAGCACCCCCCACGCCACGCACCACCCCATCAACCACAGATGTCGACCCGGACGACGAGCACTCCATCGGAGCCCCGAGCGCAAGCGAGTGGGTTTGAACACCAACAGCGCACGGGTGCCCTGACCATCACGTCGCGTGCCCCATCCCTTCAGGGGTGAGGGACAGCTCCGTTTCGAAACCAGGAACTCGAAACTCGGAACCCGGAACTCGGAACTCCTCCGAGCGGGTGCCCCATCCCTTCCAGGGGTGGGGGACTGACGCACGGATGCCGGAGCATCATTCCCCGTTACGAAGTGCACTAACCCCATCGCGATCAATCTCCCGTCCGAGCCTGCTGGGTCAACCGTTCGGTCAGCTTGCGCAGATGCTCCTGCTCCTCGCCGATCGAACGTACCTGCCGCAAATCTGATTCAGTAGGTTCACCACCGGACAACCTCTCGTGGAGTGCCGTCGTCCGCCGGTTCAAAGCCGTCTGCACCGATTTAATCACGATCAGTTCCGCCACCGGTGGAACCGGAGCCTGCTGCTTGGCAGCCCCTCCGCCCCCGCCGCCCCCACTACTGCCCGAAGCGTACTCATCCGGTTCGGGAAGATCCTCGATCGCCGCCACCGCGTCGATCAAACGGCCCAGTTCGCCCACGATCGCCCGCTGAATCTCCACCAGCACGTCGTCAATCCTGCGGTTAGCCAAAGCGCCGCGGGAGTCATCCATTTTTCGACTGACCCGCTCCAGCACCCACGAGTAGACCACCGCGCTCTCCAGCTCCAGACGAGTCGCTTCGGTCTTCTCCCGCAGCGCCGTCTGCCGCCCCGCCAGTCGCGAGGCCCGCCGCGCCGTCGCCCGCGTGGGCCGGCGCAGTCCGCGGGTACTCTCCACCAACTCCGCCGACGTCTGATTGATCTCCGTCTGTTCCGCCCGAATCGTTTCCAGCTTGCGGCGGGTCTCCGCCAGAGTCTTCTGGGTCATCCGATGTTCGGTGGCTGCCGCCAGCAGCTCCAGCGCCTCCAGAGTGCGCTCCAGCGCCGCGATCGCCTTTCGCTCATCGGCGGTCGCCGACTCGGTCCGGGCTCCGCGCAGTTTCTCCTCCGCCAGCTTCATTGGGGGGAATGACCGAACCATCTCGCCGGCGGCTTTCGCTGTAGCGGGTGACTCGCCCAACTGCGCTCCGAGCTGCTCTCCGTTGCGTCGGATGGTCCGCTGTTCGTCAGCCAGCCCCTCGGTCGTCTCCCCCCCCGCCTCTACCGTCGCCGCCAGCAAAGCCTCCTCGCCACGCAGCAACTCCGCCACCGCGTCCATCATCCGCTCGGTGGACTTGTGCAGCTCCGCCAGTTCGCGAGCCTGGCGCGACTCCAGCGCCGCCAGCACCGCCGCCAGACCGGTCTCCGCTCCGCGCTGCTCGATAACCGCCGCAGCGCTGCGGTTCTTCGCCAGATCAGCGGCCGCCCGTTCCATCCGCGGCTGAACCCGATGGGCTTCCGCCACCCGCATGGCGCTCTCCAGGGCCGTCCCCGCCGCCGCATCCCGGGTCGCCAGACGCGGAACCAGCGTCCGATTGCGGATCAGCCATTCCTCCGCCTCCCGGGCCAATTGGCGTTGGGCGCGGACCGCCTGATCCAGGCGGGCCCGCTGATCCTCGGACAACTCCTCCGGCTCGCGGCCCACCCCCTCCTGTCCGCAGCGTACCGACGCCGCACAAACCCGCTGCTGACGATCCAGCAGATCGCGCGTCCGGGCGACCACCTCCTCGAAATCTCCCCACCGACCCATCCAGCGCAACGCCCGCCGCAGTTCGTCCACCGCCGCGCCTTGCGCCAAACCCGCCGCCGCCAGACGTTCGCGCTCATCCCGGCCCCCGCTCTCGGCGGAACCCACCGCCCCCTCCACCTCGGCGGGATCGGACGAACGGTCCAACGCCCACGCCGCCCGGGGCATCGTCCCCGACGCGGTCTTCTCCAACTGCCCGGTGACTTCCGACAGCTGCCCCCGCACGGTCTGGTCAAACGCATCGTTCAAGCGTACCCGCTCGCCAATCCGCCCGAATCGTTCGGTCAATCGCCTTAACTGATCCGCCAGCCGAAGCTGCCTCCGGCCCAGCCGCCGCGGAACCCGATCCTCCCGCTGGGTTGCGGACAACTCCGCCTCGGTCGCGTCCAGCGAATG
>JAAEQG010000831.1 GCA_024231775.1 bacterium | reverse complement strand
TGAACGCCAGTCTCTCCTCTGGTGTCGCGGTTGACACAGGATGGATAGCACCCTAGCATGTTGGACCGTAACTATCGAATGCGGTGCTTGTCGCGGAAGGGCCAGCGTGGGAACCACACTCAGCATGGAGAACCAGATCGTCGCGGCGATCCGCCGGATCATGCGCGCCGTCGATCTCCATTCTCGGCGGCTCGCAGAGGGGCATGGGCTTACTGGACCGCAACTAGCGACCCTGCAAGCTGCGGCCGGCCTGGGCGAGTCCTCGACCGGCACCCTCGCCCGAGCAGTCCATCTTAGCGGGCCAACGGTGACGGGTATCCTGGATCGACTCACGAAGAGAGGGTTGGTCGATCGAACCCGGAACGGGCAGGACCGGCGAAGCGTTACCGTCCGCCTCACCAGCGACGGGGAAGATGTCCTGGCGGCAGCTCCCTCGCTCCTGCAAGACCGGTTCCGACAGGAGCTAACGAGGTTGGAGGAGTGGGAACAGACCACGATCCTGGCAACGTTGCAGCGCATCGCGGCGATGATGGACGCGGAGTCCCTCGATGCTTCGCCGCTGCTGGTGCCTGGCCCCTTGGATGCGGCCACTCAAGGGGCGGCGC
>JAAEQG010000830.1 GCA_024231775.1 bacterium | reverse complement strand
GGCTCTGTCGAACAGCACGTTGGCGATCAACAACTTCGACGAGGGTGGGCGGGATTTCGGCGGCGAGCCACCGAACAGCGCCAACGCGAGTACCCCCGGTGCGCCTCAGGACAACGTCGGCGCTACCACGCAGGTGGGCACCAACGGGACGAGCAACGGATTCCGGGCGCTGCGGGACGGGCAGGGCCGGACCCCGATCGTTCAGGTCTATTACACTCTGGCCGAAGGGTCCGGGTCTCTACCGTTTCTGGGCTCGGGGAATGCCAGCCCCGCACACATCATCTACGACGAGGACGCGACGATTCCCGGGAATGAGGTGATCTACGCAGAGGCCTCCCAGCTCGGGCTCAGTCCCCTCGGCGACGACATCAACGCTCTGTTGGTCTTTGATACGGTCGATCCGCCCGATTCCTTTCAGCCGGGCGATCAGGTGTTCTTCTCGCTGACTCCCGGATCGATATCCATCGACGGTATGAGCGGAGGGGCCGCCACGGTCTTCGCCGTCACGGCTGAACAGCCGGTGGTTCCCATCGCCGATGCGAGCCAGCTTGGCCTCGGGCCGGTAGACGACATCGACAGCCTCGAGTTCCTTTTCTGTGACGATGCCGTGGACTGCGCCGAGCGCTTCGGGCTTCGGTATACCGAATTCGACATGGATAACGACGGGCATGTGAATCTGGCGGATGTGCCCCTGTTCGATTCCTGCTTCACCGGAGCCGGCGGCGTGTTCACCGATCCGGAGTGCAACCGCGGCGATGGCGACGGGGACGGCGACGTCGATTGTGACGATTGGGACGGATTCCTCGCGGCATGGGAAGGCCCCGGCGCTCCCCCCAAGTCGGACCTGTGCTCCGGGATACCCACGGTGACTGAGTGGGGCATGGTCATCATGACCCTGCTGATGCTGATCGCGGGTACCCTGCTCATTGGCCGGCACCGCCGAGCTGTACGCCAGGCCTGAACCTCCGCAGATCGGATGCGTTGCGCGATCAACCGGGCCCGTCGGCCGGTCGGACCTGCCGGCGCCAGATGAAGTACAACCCTCCAAAGAATCCCAGCAAACTCACGGTGTAGAGCGCTTCGCGCGGATCCCGCAACACGATTCCTGCGGCAAGGGCCAGTTGGATCGCGATGAGCACCGACGCCTGGAACACGCCGGCAGGGCAACGGTACGCCTCCGCGGGAAACTTGCGCTCCCGCACGCGGAACACGATCAGACTGCCGTAGGAGAGACCGAACAAGATCGCGCTGGCCAGAAAGTAGATGGTCAACACCTGCGCGAACGTACGCGTCATAACCAGCAGGACGGAGAAGCCCGCTACTACGACCAGCGCCGGTACCGGTGCCTGATTCGGAGACATGCCCGCCAGAAACCGAAACGTCAGCCCATCCCTCGCCAGAGCGAAGGCGACCCGGATGGTGGCGAGCACCGTGGAACTGAGCGCGCCCAGAAACACCAGCATCGCGACCACCAGCATGACCATTCGCCCGCCCGGCCCGAACACCCGCCGCATCGCTTCGCCGGGAACCGAAGCCAACCCCGCCATCTCCGCCGCGGGCATGATCCGCAGCAGGGCGATGTTGACCAGCGCATAGAGCAACGTCAAAGCCACCGCCGATCCGATCAGCGCCCGGGGAAGCGCCCGCCGGACGTCGCGAATCTCTTCCGCAAGTTTGACCGAATCCGTAGTTCCGTCGTACGCCCAGAGCACCGGAATCACTCCGGCGGCGAACACGATCAGCAGCGTCCCCCCGCTCCGATTCGCGGGTGTCGCCAGCCAGTCGATGGGTTCGCGGCCCCAGCCGAACCCGATTACTATTACTGCCAGTAGCGCCAATACTTTCAGAACCGTCAGAAGGTTCTGAAAGTTCGCGCCCGCCCGTAAGCCAGCCGCGTTGACCGCGGTGACCAGCACCACAGCTACTGCGGCTATCGGACCGGACCACGAGGGAGCGCAGGCGAGCAACTCGCACCCGAAGTCGCCGAACGCCCGGGCAATGGTGGCGGCCCCGCCGCCGACGATGAAAAACGTGTAGCTCCAGCCAAAAAAGAAGGCGACGAAGTCGCCGTAGGCCTCGCGCAGGTAGACGTACTCGCCGCCGGCGCGTGGATAGCGCGTGGCTAGCTCAGCGGTCACCATGCCCGCCATGAGTACGAACAGCCCGCCAAACACCCACGCGAGAATCACCAGCCCCGGCGTCTGCAAAGAAGCGGCGATATCGCCCGGGGTGCGGAAGATGCCCGATCCGATGGCTACGCCCATCCCGAGGAGCAGGGCGGTGGGCATTCCAATGATGCGCTTCAAGCGATGTGCTGACGAATCAGGCTGAGGGGTACTGGCCAAGGTGGGGTATTCACTGGGGCTGAGCAGGGGTGGTCCCCCAATGAGACGCGCGGGTCCGGCACGACGTCACCCGTACCGGCCCCGCGCATACGTGACGGCAGAACACATGGCCCTAAAGGGCCTATACCACAGTACAAGAGCGGCGGGTGAATCGCAAGGGATTGTGTGAATCGATTCGTCTCCCCCCACGATAGGAGGGCTGGTCGATCGAACCCGCGGGGTTACCGCCCGTGGGTAACCAGAAGCGAGGGCGGGTCAGCCTCAAGTGGTGGCACCGCCCCGGAAGGCGTCAGGAGGGGCCCATCTGACCGCCGCTGAGGGCCTGGGGTGATTCGTGGAGCTCGAGCAGCTTCTCCATTCCTGGCCAGGGTCCCCAGAGTGACGCGCGGGAAGGTCCGGCGGGAGGTCTTGGTGGGCGGGCCATTGACCTTCGGACCCGCCCGCTGGCGCTCGGGGCTC
>JAAEQG010000829.1 GCA_024231775.1 bacterium | reverse complement strand
ATGCCGGGCTTTAAGCCGAACGCCCAGTACATCCGCGAGATGAAGAAGTTCGGCGTCCTGCCGGACCGGTTCGACCTGAGCCTCGACCCGATCGACGTCTTCGAAACCGATCAGCGCTACTGGCGACTCTTCTGGTACCGCCCCGAGAGCAAGCGAAAGTGGTCCTACCTGCCGTGAGTGTGTCACAGGTCTCTGGGTTATGGCTTTGCGAGCGATTGCCGGTGTGGTATGATGATCGGTAAGCGAACGCGGATTGGGAAAAGCCATCCTGATTATTCGCCATTCTGGCGTTGTGACGGACTCGGAGGGAGCAATCATGGCAGCGATCGGCAATCATCGAACAGCGGAACTCGGGTTTGCGCTCGTTTGTGTGTTGGGCCTCTGTGTCACGGCGGCCGGTGTGGATTTCGCCGGCGGGACGGGCGAACCAAACGACCCCTATCAGATCGTCACGGCTGAACAGCTCCTGCTGATCGGGGGAGATCCGAATCTGTTGACCAGATATTACGTCCTCCTGGTCGACATCGACTTGGATCCGACGGGTCTGGGGGGACAGGTGTTTGGGCAAGCCCTGATCGCCCCGGATCTGGATGATGCGGCGCGGGATTTCCAGGGGGCGCCCTTCGCAGGGACATTCGATGGGCAAGGCCGGACGATCAGCGGACTGACGATTGAATCGGTGAGTGCCTACGTCGGATTGTTCGGCCTCATCGGTTCGGAGGGATGCGTCCGGAATCTTGTGATATCCGAGGCCCGGATCACCGTTACGAGAGGTTCGGTGGGAGGGCCATCAAGACGTTGCGGGACGGGAATACTCGCCGGTGAGAATAGGGGGCTCATCGCACGGTGTGGTTGCGAGGGGGCAGTCACCAGCGATATTGAGGTCGGCGGTTTGGTCGGGGAGAACAAGGGAGACATTCAAGAGTGCTTCTCGGTGGGAACGGTCAATGGGACAGATGAAGAGGCCGGGGGGCTGGTGGGCAAACACGCGGCCGGCCGGATCGCCAACAGCTACAGCACTGCCACGGTTGGCGGAGTCTATTGGTGCAGCGGTGGACTCGCAGGGTCTTGTATCGGTGACGCCCTCGTGGTGAACTGTTTCTGCACGGGGAACGTCGGCGCCATGGACCTGCTCGGAGCCGTGGGAGGCGGGTTCGCCGATCTCACTGTTGATTGCTATTACCTGCTGCCCGATGCCGCTTATGATGGGTATGCTGGCTTTGGTATAGGCCGGACGGACGCTCAAATGCGGAAACAGGAGACCTTCGAGGGCTGGGATTTCTACGGATCGACGGCTGATGGATGGGGGGACACGTGGTTCATGCCTGACGGAGGCTATCCCGTATTGTCATGGCAGGCAGAGATGACTGATTTGTTTCGGATACCGCCGGTTTCGGGCCTCGCCTTTGAGCAGGCGGAAGGAGCACTCCGGAAGGCGGGATTCACACAGGTTACGGCTTACTACAGTCACCACCCAACGGTTCCTGAGGGAGATGTCGTCATGTGCCTTACGGGACAGTATGGCGGATATTCCGATCCGGTGCTGTTGTGGACAAGTCTGGGCCAATACGATTGGACGACGAATCCGGGAGAAGGGACGGTGGAGCATCCCTACGAGATTTGGAGTGCCGATCAGCTGATGTGTTTGGAGGGAGAACTTTGCGAGCGACACTTCGTCTTGATTGACGATGTCGATATGACCCCGTTGCGGTATTCCCGTGCCGTTGTGGCGCCGGATCAGAACGATCTGGATTCGGGTTTTCAGGGATACGCCTTTGGGGGCACGCTCGATGGTCGGGGGCATACCGTTCGCAATCTGATCATTGCAGGGGACTCGGGCGAGGGATACTGGGGGCTCTTTGGGCGGCTCGCCCCAGGCGCTGCCATCGAGAATCTGCGTTTGGAAAGCACCTCCATTCGGTCGGAAGGCGGCTGCCATCTTCTCGGAGCGTTAGCCGGATTGAATGAAGGGAATGTCAGGGATTGCATCACAGAACAGTGTCGTATTGACACACCGGCCGGCGAAGCGATCGGTGGATTGTTGGGTGGCAGTACGGGACAGGTCTTACGGTGTTCCAGTGAGGGCGTGCTGACGGCATTTGCCCAGGTGGGAGGATTGATCGGCTACAATACCGGTGATGCGTCGGATTGCTGCTCGAAGGCGGGCGCAAGCGGCATGTCACAGGTAGGGGGATTCATTGGCTTCAACGGGGGCGATCTCAGTTACTGTTACGCCACCGGGGCCGTCAGCGGTTCATCTGGAGGCGAGAGGATAGGAGGGTTGGTCGGTGAGAACCAGGAGGGCCGGATCGTTCAGTGCTACGCCGCTGGTTCTGTGACTGTCGAGATGGGAGTCGGCCAGCGGGGTGGGCTTCTGGGGGCGGATGCCAACGGTGTTGTCGAGGACTCCTATTGTCTCGATTGGGCAGTGGACAATGGTCTAGGCATTGGATTGACATGGGCGGCAATGAGACAGTCTCAGAGCTATGTGGGGTGGTCAGGTTTGGATGATGTGCCCGCAGACGCCGATGCGGCTCATTGGTTCATGCCCTATCAAGCATCCCCTCGGTTGGCCTGGGAGCCCGATATCGCCAATCACGGCTATATCCCCGCCGTGGCTGGCTCATCCCGCGATCAAACAGAACAGACCCTGTTGCAAGCCGGGTTTGTCGTCGGCGATGTGCGCTACGATTTCGATCCTTGCGTCCCGTCGGGGAAGGCAATTGCCTCTGTTCCATTTCATGCAGCCTCGCTTGGCAGCGCGATCGATATCATCATCAGTCAGGGTCCCTATGACTGGTCCACAAACGCCGGCGACGGCAGTGCGAACAATCCCTATCAGATCCAGACCGCCGGTCAACTCCGTTCGCTGTTCGTCGATGCCGAACTGCTGGACGACTGTTTCATCCTTCTCGATGACATCGATCTGGGTGGCGAGACGCGTCAAGCTGGGTTCATTGCGCCGGATTTGTACGATCCCACCATGCATTCTGTCCGCGATGGTGGCCATTGGGCGCCGAGTTTCAGCGGTTGCTTCAATGGGAATGGTTTTGCGATCTCCAATCTGTTCCTTGATGGTGTCGGCAGCGCCTGTGGTTTCTTTGGAGCGGTGGCGTTGCAGGGTCGAGTGGAGAACCTCTGCCTGCGTAACATGGTGATCCAAGGAGAGCGTTTGGCGAATGTGGGGCCGCTGGTTGGGTATAACGCGGGTGACATCTCGAGTTGTCGTGCAGACTCCTGCGTCGGGGGGCTTCACAATATTGGAGGCTTGGTCGGCCGCAATTCCGGCCGCATTGCAGGCAGTTGTTCGAGCGGTCTTGTGTCTGCGGGGGGCATCGCGGGCGGGTTGGTCGGCGTCAACTATGGTCTTGTCTACAGCTGTTACTCGGACGCCAGGGTCGACGGCGAAAGTGTGGTGGGGGGGCTCGTCGGTGAAAACTACAGTGGCTGCATCGCCCTCAGCTATTCCAAGGGTCGCCCTCTGGGAAGAACCCACGTTGGGGGGCTGGTGGGTCGAAGCTATGCGGTGGCCTATCTGAGCTACTGGGATACGGATACCAGCGGACGCAGCCGCAGTGCGGTCGGCCAGGGACGGTCCACTCGGGAGATGCAGCTTCTGTCAACTTATCCTGGATGGGGCAGTGAGGGTCAATGGACGTTGGACGAAGGGAGGGACTACCCCCGCCTTGCGTGGCAGGCCTTGCCTGGGGAACCGATTCTGGAAGCGCCGTCCGTTTATGGAGGTGGCTCCGGTTCCTCTGAGGAGCCCTATCTGATTTGGACGAAGGAGCAGTTTCGAGATATCGGGTGGCGCCATTGGGACTGGGACAAGAGTTTCGTCCTCATGACGGATATCGATCTTGGTGAGTTCGAGCCGGAGGAGATCCTTCCAATCGGTACGGTGCGTTTGCCCTTTACTGGTGCGTTTGATGGGAGAGGGCACGCGATCAGCGGATTCACGCACTATCGTTCGGACAACTACCTGGGGCTGTTCGGTTTTCTCGACTCCGACGACAGTACTT
This sequence comes from bacterium, assembly GCA_024231775.1. Lineage (GTDB taxonomy): Bacteria > Planctomycetota > Phycisphaerae > UBA1845 > UBA1845 > JAAEQG01. The sequence continues at coordinate 1,255 of JAAEQG010000829.1, read as the reverse complement.
CGTTGGGGCGGGTGCATGACGTACATGTTAGGGCGTGCAACGTCATGGGTGCTGATTATGTGGGCGGCCTGGTGGGCTGCAATCAGGGGGAGGTCACTCGCTGTAGCGTAGATGGCCTCGTTGCCAGTTGGGGCGGGTATTTCTGCGGCGGTCTCGTCGGACGAAACGGCGGGGACATCCGAGAGTGCCGCTCCGTCGCCAGAGTCGATGGATGGTACTATGTGGGGGGACTGGTGGGGACGAATGCGGCGAGCGTGGTGTCAAGTTACTCCGTGAATCCGTTTGTTCACGCGGGGGCCGGCAGCCCGGGCGGCCTCGTTGGAGACAATTATGGTACGATTCTGAATTGCTGGTCAACTGGCAGCGCAGCCGGGGAACATGTTCGCGGCGGCGGGCTTGTCGGGTGGGCCGGCGACGGGGGGGATGTCGTCAGTAGCTTCTGGGATACAGACGTGTCTGGCTTGTCGGAGAGCAACGGAGGGATAGGCTTGACCACAACGGAGATGCAGACCGCCGCGACCTTCCTTGATGCAAGGTGGGATTTTGACACGATCTGGATGATCTGTGAAGGGCGGGACTATCCGCATTTGCAGTGGGAGGAGGTCGATTGCGAGTGAGGTGGCATGGGATAGGCTGTGTCGCTAGAGCGTGAGGTGGTAGGCCTGGTCGCAGCGGGCCGACAGGTGGTCGGGCTGGTAGGGGACGAAGCCGTAGCGTTCGTAGAGGGCGATGGCTTCTCTGAGGACGGAGGCGGTCTCGAGTGTCACGCGCGTGAAGCCGAGTTCCCTGGCGCGGGCGAGGGCGTCGTCGAGCAGGCATCTGCCGTGCCCTTTGCCACGCTGGTTGCGAGACAGATACATCTTGCGTAGTTCACAGGTGTCACTCGCAATGCGATACAGCCCATAGGCGCCGATGATCGAATCGTCCGCGTCTTCGAGGACGTAGAACGCGCCGCCTGACGCGAAGTAGGATTGCTCAATGTCATCCAGGTCGGCGTCGGTGGAGCCCGGATCGGGTTTGAGGCCGTATTCTTCGAGCACGGCGAACACCAACGCTCGGATCTGATCGGCGTCGGCGTTGGTTGCTTGTCTCAGTTTGGGCCCTACGCTCATCTTGGCTACGTGCCCTCTGTTAGACGCTTCTCCAGATCCGTGTGGAACGTGCCCTCGAACGTGCCTTCCACCGGCCCGGTCATGAAGACCTCGCCATCGTCGGCGATCTCGATGTGGAGTTCGCCGCCGGGCATGTGGACGGT
>JAAEQG010000828.1 GCA_024231775.1 bacterium | reverse complement strand
GTCCGATGCTTCCCAATTGCCCAGGTCACCGGTGCCCAGGTCATAGTTGGGCGGATAGGTGCTCGCATCCGACATCTCTCGTTCCCGGCCAAAGTCATAGTTGGGCGGATAGGTGGCGGTGGGCAGCAAGGTGGTGCCCTGTTCAAAGAGCAGGTTGTCAGGCTCAGTCAGACCGGGGTCCTCCGGCCAGTCCTGGTCGCTCGTCCGGGCATAACCCAGGAGAGACGGTTCCCAACCAGGCACTTGGACCGCCAGCGCCACGTTGTCCACCCGCGACTTGTCGTTCCGGTTGGCGTTGCCCCAGTAGGTGCGGAAGCGCAGCCGGATGCTCTGGCCTCGGAAGGCCCGCACGTCCAGCGTTGCCGAGCGCCAGCCATCGGCGGCGTTCCCCGTAACCGATCCCAGTTCGACCACGACACCATAGCCAGGCCCACTCAAAGCATGGACGTAGAGGGCGGTGTCCTCGCTGTGGTTCCGGCTGGTCCAGTTCATATAGTCAAAGCGCACGCTCTGAGCATCCTCCGGTATCAGGATCGGCTCAGTCGCCGCCCAGTAGCCGTAGCGCCCCAGGTAGAGATATTGCCCATCCAGGCTAAAGGCGTCATCCCGCACCGCCACGTAGCCATAGACGGTGCTGGCCGCTTGCCAGTCCGGCACCTCGACCGCCAGGCGCACATTGTCCACGCGGGCCTTGTCGTTCCGGTTGGCGTTGCCCCAGTAGGTGCGGAAGCGCAGCCGGATGCTCTGGCCGCGATACGCTTGCAGATCAAGCACAGCCTTGCGCCAGCCATCCTTCAGGCTGCCGGAAAAACTGCCCAGTTCGGTGACCACGCTATAGTTCGGTCCGCTCAAGGCATAGACGTAGATAGCCGCGCTCTCGGCGTGGTTCCGGTTGGCCCAACTGGTGTAATCAAAGTGCACGCTTTGCGCATCGACGGGCACGGTGAACGGGTCCGTCGCGGCCCAATGGCCGTAGCGCCCCAGGTAGAGGTATGGCCCGTCGAGGCTAAAGCCATCGTCCCGCACCTCCACGTAAGCCAAATCCGACGCTTCCCAATTGCCCAGG
>JAAEQG010000827.1 GCA_024231775.1 bacterium | reverse complement strand
CGATCTGATCGACTACGTCAAGTACGCCGTGCGGGCGGCCAAGAGCACGTTCGACCCCCGGGCGGCCGAAGCGCGTCTGGCCCGGATTCGGTCCAGCTTGCTGCCGGGACTGGTGCCGTTGGGGTGCGAGTTGGAGCTAAGCAATCTGGGCCCGGCGGCGGTCGAACCGCAGCGCAGCGCCTGGAATGCGTACGATCCGGTGTACGACGGATTCCGGTACTTTTACGATTTCTGCCTCGACGTTCTCTGTTGGAAACTGGGCGGCTACATCGACGATCACACCGGCTCCGGCCAGCGGACCCGCAGTGCGGGCTTCCTCGAATTGGCGCCCGGGCGGCTCAACATCGCCGGGGAACTCTCGCGGCCGGCGACCTGTGATCCCTGGCTGATGAACCAGTTGATCCGCGCCCTGGTCAACTTCTTCGAGGTCGAGCCCCACAGCTTGCATCTGTCCTTTCAACTGCTCAAGCACCAGATCGGAACGCATCGGACACTGCCCCTGGGCTTCGTCAAATGCCTGCTCGCTCTGGGCGGGGGCCTGGAGCACAAATCCGGCGGGTTGTGGGTCTCGCGCATGCACCATGACGAGATCACCCAGTACAGCGTGGGCGAGGAATTGGTCTTCGCTCGCTGCAGTCGGCGTAACTGGTATCTGGGGCGTGACGATCTGGGCGACAAGGCCCCGACCCAGGCGACCAGCCATACGCAGCAATACAAGTTCGTCCGGCTGGAGAGGCGGGCGAACTACGAGCCGCTCATCATGTGCCTCAAGGGTCTGCAGATCGCCTACAATCCGGGTGACTATCTCAGCGCCGATCAACTGAAGACGAGCCCACACTTACGCCGCGACTACCAGAAGCTTAAGCGCTGGGCCGCGCAGCCGGATCCGATCAGCCCTCAGGTCATCGGTCGTTTCATGAACACGATCCAGCATGGGCTGATGAACGAGCGCCACCACCGGCCGGCTCACAAACTGCACTACATCGAATGGGCGCTAGCGGCGGCGGCCACGCAACTGCAGCTGTTCAATCAGCACCTCAAAAAGACCATCAGCCTCTGATGCGACCGTAGAATTTGCGTCGTTTAAGGGACAATTGCGTCCTGGCAAGAGGTAGGCTCAGGCGGATGATATACGCGTTTTGTGGAAGGAAAGCGGGGGACCGTCAACGACGAATGGGGGCCGTCTGTCTGGAACTCACTCCATCGCGGCCCTGGTGATATCGGACGCGGGTGGCGCCGGACTCCTGATGATCCGGCCGGCCATGTCGGAGCGCCGCCTAGCAGAGCACGGCGGGGCTCGACGCGATCACCAGGTGATTCATGTTGCAGCACCAGGGGTTGCCGCAACTGTGCTCGACGACCTCGGGCAGCTTGTCGTAGAGGGCATAGTACAGGTACCGATGAGCCTGAAGCACATAGAGCGTGCCTTCATGCTCGAACTTGTACTGGGCGCATCCCTCCTCGTCATG
>JAAEQG010000826.1 GCA_024231775.1 bacterium | reverse complement strand
GCCGACGATGGGCGGATCTGGCGTGATGCAAAAGATGATGGGGCCGGGCCGGTGCTGGTAAAAGTAATAGTTCTTGGAACCTGCGGCAGGCCGGATGTCCACCACCATCGGCTCCAGGAAGTGGGCCACCGGTTCGGTGATACCCGCCTCGTGGCTGTCGGGCGCTACGGGCGCGTCCAGGCCCGCCATCTGGGCCACCGCCCGCGCCCACGGCCCGGCGGCGTTGATGACGGTCGTCGTAGCGTAACCGCCCTTGTCGGTGCGCACCCCCACCACCTTGCCCCGCCGCCGAATGATGCCCGTGACCCGCTCGCGAAAGCGAAACTCGGCCCCGCGCTCTCGCGCCCGCGTGTAAAAGGCGTGGGCGCTAAGCATCGGCGAGGCGGACCCATCCCGAGGCGAGTACACTCCGCCAAGCAATCCATCCGGGTTCAGGTCGGGGATGATTTGCAAGAGGTCGTCGCGGTCGAGCCAATTGATGTGCAGCCCGTAAGAGTGCTGAATCTTGAGCACCTCCTGCAAGCTGCGCTTTTCCCGCTCCCGGTAGGCGACGAAAGAGTAACCTCCCCGGTACCACTCGATGTCGTCCCCATAGGTCTCTTCCCAGTCGGAAAATGTTCTGATCGACTCGATACACAACCGAATCTTGGCCGGGGCCGAGTGGGTGGCGCGGATGCCGCCGATAGCGGCCTTGTTCGATCCCTGGCCGGGGCTGGC
>JAAEQG010000825.1 GCA_024231775.1 bacterium | reverse complement strand
GGCTTTCTGGCCGAGTTTTCCGAGGGCAAGAGCGCCACGGAATGGCTCCAGAGCTTTTGCGCCGACCTGCCCGCGCTCGACTATGACGAGTTCAAGCGCACGGGCATGTTTATAGCAGCGGACCAGTCCAGGGTGGGGCTGGCCGATTTCATCGCCGACCCGCAAACCCACCCGCTGAACACCCCATCGGGTCGGGTCGAAATATCCTCGCGGGCCTACGCCGAGACGGGCTATTCCCCCATCCCCGACTGCCGGATCCTCCGGACGACCAACGAACACCCGCTCCGGCTGGTCACCCCGACGGCGAAATTCCGCATCCACTCCCAGAACAACAACATCCCGTGGTTCCGGGAGCGGGAGCCGCAGGTTTTGTGGATGCATCCCCGCGACGCCGCCGAGAGGGGCATAGAGGACGAGCAGGTGGTCTGCGCTTCCAGCCCCCAGGGCAAAATGCACATCCTGGCCCGCGTGACCGATGATATTATGCCCGGCGTCGTCTGCCTGCTCCAAGGCATCTGGCCCGCTCTTGACCCCGACGGCGTCGATACCGCCGGGTCGGTCAACGTGTTGACCTCTACGACGCCAACCCTGCCGAGCAACGGTTCGCGTACCCACTCGGTGCTGGTTGAGGTTACACGAATCTGATGACGAACCTACGCATCCAAT
>JAAEQG010000824.1 GCA_024231775.1 bacterium | reverse complement strand
GTTCCAGGAACTCGCGGATGCGGTCGCGGGTGGCCGTTAGATTGTCCAATCGGGACTGCAAATCCACATACTCGTCGGTGACATCCTGGCCGGATGCGGACTCGTCTACCACGCGCACGGCCAACCCCCGCAGCCTGCGCATCACCTGCTCGAACTGATCCACGGGGATAGCGAGGGTGACGGTGGCGTGTTTGTAATTCTCCGCGTACCACTGTTCGTACCACGCGCGGGAGCTGATGATATAGCCGCCATAATCGGCTGCGATCTGGGTAGTGCGGTCGATGGCGACGTCGGTATCGGCGACCAACAGCGTGAGTGCGGCGTTTTTGATGATGAGCCGGTTGGGACGGTACGCGGGCGAGGCCAGGCTGTTTCCACCGGGCGGGCTTTTGGTTGGCACATTCGTCGGCTCTGGCGCTGGGGTTAGCACTATCGCTTCAACCTCTCTGGTGACCGCGACCTCGATCTCCTCAGCCGCTACGGTGACCTCTACGGTACTGGGCACTCTAGTCTGGCCGCATCCGGTCAGCAGAACAACAAGTACGATCAGGGCAATCAGTGTGAAACGGGCCTTGGTATACATTTTTCTCCTCAATACCTGTCTGCCTATCCAACCGGGGGCGATTCGGCGGATCGCCCCCGGTCGGGACCGATTTACTGGCTGATGCGACGGGTCCGCTCGACCAGGCTGGCGAACTCGATCACGTCGGGGTCGTGGGGCAGATACTCGGCGATGCGGGCGGCCTCCCAGGCGACGTCGGCCAGATCAGAGTCCTGTGCCCAGTAGCTATCGCGCAGGATTTCGGCGTACTCGGCCACCACCGCGTCCAGTTGAAAGCGGATCGAGGCTTCTCTGAAACTGGGGCTAAAGTCGGCCACGTCCATCACGGCGTTCGTCTCGATCACTTGCCCGGTGTCCGGGTCCTCGTAGCGCACGTAGACGGTCATTGCAGAATCGGACCTCGATGCCTCCGGGTGGAACTTTAGTTCGTAGAGGGCGGTGACGCTGTGCCCCGCCCCGATCTCTCCGGCGTCCACCGCATCGTTGCGAAAGTCCTCGTCGGCCACGTCGCGGTTCTCATAGCCTATGAGCCGGTAACGGCTGACCACGGCGGGGTTAAATTCCACCTGTATCTTGGCATCCCTGGCGATGACTTGCAGGGTCGAGGTCAGATCGTGGACAAAGACCCGCTCGGCCTCTTGTAGCGTGTCCACGTAGGCATAAAAGCCATCGCCGTCGTTAGCCAGTTGTTCCATCAGGACGTCGTTATAGTTGCCCATCCCAAAACCGACCGAGGTCATATAGATGCCACGATCTGCGTGGTGGCGGATCTGTTCCAGGATCGAATCGGGGCCGGTGTTGCCGACGTTGGCGACGCCGTCGGAGCAGAGGATGACGCGGTTGAGGGCTTCGGGGTTAAAGGCCGCGCTCGCCATGCGGTAGCCGGTCACCAATCCTTCTTCCGCGTAGGT
>JAAEQG010000823.1 GCA_024231775.1 bacterium | reverse complement strand
GGTTAGGTAGTAGAAGTACCTGGGGCTGCCCACCGCCAGCTCGTCACGATAGGATCGTCCGGAATGCGGCGTAGCGTTCAGTCTGGTGAACGGTCCCAACTCCGCCTCGGCGCGATAGACGTAGTAGCCCTCCAGCCCCTCGACCTCCACTGGCTTCCAGAAGATCTCGTTGTGATCCGCCAGACCGACGGCTGCCACCCCGTCCACCCCGGGCGAGGGTTCGCCGGAGCGAAACCGCAGGTTGTCCACGTAGGCGGTGCCATCCGCGCCGGGCATGCCCTGCAGGATGAACGCCGCCACACTGTCCAGCCCGATCTGGGATCGCTCGGATACGTCAATCGACACGGTGGTCCAGACCCCGGTGGTGGTGGGCAAGTCCGAAGCGGGCTGCCATGTGTTTGGGGGGTTCCAGTTTGGGCTCCATACGCCCATGACCCCCGGTATGGCGGAGGGGGTTTCGATGTACACGTCCGCGAGCAACTCATCCTGATCGCTAAGATCGTAGGTGGACGACGACCAGTCGTGCCTGAACTCGACCTTGCCGTCTTCTCCGGCGAAGTCGAGCTTGACGACGTAGGCACCGTCGGTGGCTGGCGGGACTCC
>JAAEQG010000822.1 GCA_024231775.1 bacterium | reverse complement strand
GTGCAAATGCATGGCGACAGCCGCCGCCATGTCCGCGTCAAGCGGAGCCAGAACCTGCGGCAGCAACTCCACCACGCTCACGTCCACGCCACGGTGGGCGAGCGCCTCCGCGGTCTCCAACCCGATGAAGCCGGCGCCGATGATCGCCGCACGACGCACGCCCCCACCATCGACGTACGCACGAAGCGCATCGGTATCCTCCATCGAGCGCAGGGAGAAAACGTTCTCACTATCAACCCCCTCGAATGGCGGGATGATGGCGGACGCCCCCGGAGCCAGGACGAGGCGGTCATAGGGCTCCCACCCGCTGGTCTCCGCGGCCAGGTTGCGCACTCGGATGCAGTTCTTCTCTCGGTCGATCGCCTCGACTTCATGGGCAACGCGTACATCGATCGCGAAGCGCTTCTTGAACAGCTCGGGCGTTTGCAGCAACAGCGCGCCGCGCTCTTTGATGACGTCGCCCACGTAGTAGGGCAAACCGCAGTTGGCAAACGAGACGTAACCGCTGCGCTCGAAGATGACGATCTCCGCCTCCGGATTGAGTCGCCGAGCACGAGTGGCAGCGCTGGCCCCCGCCGCTACGCCACCGACTATCAAGATGCGCCGCTTCATGAACAAGCTCCCTTCACGCTGCACTCCGCCTTCCCCGACGATTCCACCGGAGCACTTGCCCGGTTCCAGGGGGCGAGCGCCAGGATCTTCGCCATCGGGCAAAACCCGCTCAACCCCGCAGCCACCAACATGCTCGCCGCGAACCAACAGATGACGATGAACGCCCCATGCACGAACGACAGGGCCAGTCCGCTCAGCATCACCAGCCCGGCGCCGAGCAGCACCTGGCGCTGCAAGGGAATGCGCCGACGCCCGCGCACGACCGATACGCCGGCTTGCACACACGCCTGGGTTCCGCCCTCGACCACCGCAAGGTGCTCGAAGCCAAACTCGCCCAGTTGTCCAGCCGCCTCGCACGCACGGCTGCCGCTGTGGCAGATGAGGGTCAGCTCCTCATCGGTGGTCCACGACGAAGCTTGCTTGAGCAACTGGGGAAGGGGAACACAATCCGCCCCGCACACGTGGACGGTCTGGAATTCGTCGAAGTCGCGGACGTCGATCAACCGCACCTTGCGGCCTGACTGCAGGCGATCATTCATTTCCGTAGGGCTGAGTACGCGGTAGCTGTTCATATCGTCACCTCACGATGGCATGGCGTTCTTGTGTCGAACTCGTTTCTCTCCGGCCCGCCGCCCGGCTGAATCCGTTTCCTGGAGGTTCGTTGCGGCTCCGTCTGGTCCGCTCCCTCACCGTCGCGGCTCGGTTCAGGACGCGCCACGAAGGACGCGTGACGGAACACTAGGTCGAGTGGCGACGGATACAATCCAGCACGTTTATGGCCCGGGGATCCTCGACCCGGTAGTAGATGACCTTGCCCTCCCGCCGACTGCTGAGCACCCCGTGGGCCTTCATCATGTTGAGGTGCTGGCTACAGGCGTTAGGTGGGATACCGACTTCCACAGCCACCTCCCCCACCGTGACCTCCTGGGACGCCAGGAGCTCGATGATCTTCAGGCGATGCGGGTGGGCCAGCACCCGGAGGATGCACGCGCTCTGTTCGAGCACGGACGCTGGTAGCGGTCGGTTATCCGTTTTCTTCTTCGTCATCAGATAGCATTATATCATGAGCTTTTGATATGTCAAGTGGGATTCAGCGGCCACCGTAAGGGTGCCCCGTCCCCCGCCGGGGCGGGTGCGTTGTGTGGTTCAGTTTCCAGGGGTTGCGCTACGCTTCACCCCTGGCTACAACCGTGCGCCCCTTTGGGGCGATGCGCTTGGCTACAACCCTGCGCCGCTC
>JAAEQG010000821.1 GCA_024231775.1 bacterium | reverse complement strand
TTGGCCTTTGAAGCTGAGGTTCAGCGTGTTGGGCAGTCGTTCGGTGGGATGGCCCATGAGGGTCAGGTCGTCGCCGAGTGCGTCGGCGAGGTTGTGGTGGAGTCGGTCGCGCAGGTTGCGGATGGACGCACTGGCGTCGGTTCGTATTTCCTCTGATACGATCTCCGACGCCGCACCGAGCCCGACCAGGTTGGGGACCGCTTCGGTGCCGGCCCGCCGGCCCTGCTCGTGGCCTGCGCCGTGGATAAGCGGTTCGAGCTTCCCGCCGTCCCGGACATACAACGCCCCCACGCCCTGCGGGGCGTAGAGCTTGTGCCCCGCCACCGACAGCAGATCGACCCCCAGTTCGCCCACCACGACGGGGATCTTGCCGACTGACTGAGCGGCGTCGGTGTGCATCAGCACGCCGGCTTCGCGGGCGATGGCGGCGATCTCCGCGATCGGCTGAATGGTGCCCACCTCGTTGTTGGCGTGCATGATCGAGACCAGGATGGTATCGCTGGTGAGTGCTCGGCGGACCGCTTCCGGATCGACCATCCCGTGCCCATCCACCGGCACCTTCACGATCTTCACCCCATCCGCCTCGAGATAGCGGCAGGGCTGGTGGATCGCCGGGTGTTCGATGGCGGAGGTGATGATCGTACGGGTAGGGCGGTCGCGGAACGCGTGGGCTACACCCTTGAGGGCGTGGTTGTTGGCCTCCGAACCGCCGGAGGTGAAGACAATCTCTCCGGGGTCCGCCCCCAGCATAGCCGCCACCTGGCTGCGGGCGCGGACCACGGCCGCCCGGACCTCTCGCCCCGCGGCGTGGGGGCTATAGGGGTTGCCGTGGATTTCGCGCAGGTAGGGGAGCATGGCCTCGACCACGCGCGGATCGACTGGTGTGGTGGCGTTGTAATCGAGGTAGATCATTTCAGGATCCTCTGCCTTGCATTGCCTAGACCCCGGTCTGCGGTGATAATGCGATGGTACGTTAATGAGGCGGGGGCATGCAAGGCTTCATCTGTGACGCTCCGTCCTGCTGGCTGTTGCGTCACCGTCGCGGGCCTGGCGGTCGGGTTGCTCGCGGCGTCCCCCAAATGTGGCGTTACCCCCGGGTGGGTGACGAGAAACGCGGCCACCCCTGTGGGTGACGGGCGCATGATCCAGACGGCAGTCTGAGAACGCAGAACCAAGAGGTGCATGAATGAACATTCTGATCGCCGACAAATTCGAGGCTAGTGGCGTAGAGCAGCTTACCAAGCTGGGGTGTGCGGTGACGCAAGACGCCGATCTCTCCGGCGACTCCCTGGTCCGGGCGGTCAAGGAGAGCGGTGCGGAGGTGCTGGTGGTCCGCTCGACGAAGGTGGACTCGGCGGTGCTCGATGCCGCCACCCAGCTCAAGCTGGTCATCCGAGCCGGCGCCGGCTACAACACCATCGACTTCAAGCATGCCCGCACCAAGAGCATCTCCGTCGCCAACTGTCCGGGGATGAACTCGATTGCTGTGTCGGAGTTGGCTTTCGGACTGATGCTGGCCTTGGACCGGCGGTTAGTCGACAACACCCTCGACCTCCGCAAGGGCGTGTGGAACAAGAAAGAGTACAGCAAAGTGACCCGGGCCCGCGGCCTCAAGGGGCGGACGGTGGGCATTGTGGGTTTGGGGCAGATCGGTGCGGGCATTGCCCGTCGGGCCAAGGCCTTCGAGATGGACCTGCTCTACTTTGACGTGGTGGACTACCCGGATCTGGAGCGGGAGCTGGGGATCAAGAAGGTCACCTTGGAGACGTTGTACGCCGAATCCGACTTCATCACCTTGCACGTGCCGATGAACGACCACACCAAGCACATGATCAGCACCGGACAGTTCGGGATGATGAAACCGAGCGCGTGCATAATCAACTGTAGCCGCGGCGGGGTGGTGGACCAGCAGGCCTTGGTCAAAGCCCTCGACGACGGGCAGATCGCCGGTGCGGGGTTGGACGTCTACGAGATCGAGCCCGGGGCGAGCGACAAGGACTTCGCCGACCCGGTGATGCAGCACCCCAAGGTCTACGGCACGCACCACATCGGCGCGTCCACGGAGCAGGCTCAGCTTGCGGTGGCGGAAGAGGTCGTGCGCATCGTGGAGGCGCACAAGACTCGCGGCGAAGTGCTAAATTGCGTGAACTAGTCCCTCGTCACGCGTGGTTTGATGGCGTATCCTGAACCGAGCCGCGACCGTAAGGGAGCGGTCCCGCGGGTCGGCTGGTTTTGTGATCGACCGCTTCCTCGCGGGCGCGGTTCGGATTCCCCCGTCGATTCAGGTGTGACGCGGTACCAGACCGGAGCAGATCCGAGGGCGCCGCCGGTTGAGTGATGAGGTCTCAGCAGAAACCAAGGTTGGAGGAGTCGCTGGAACCGCCGCCGTCAAGGTGGCGCGCTCTGCTTCCGCTTCTGGTGATCGCTGCGGGGCTGGCCGCCTACCATAACAGCTTCTCCGGTGCGTTCATTCTTGACGACGGGCGCAACATCGTCGACCGAACGCAGATTCGCCAGCTTTGGCCGATCGGGGAGACCCTTTCCAGCACGCGCCGGCCGGTCGTGCAGTTCACCTTCGCCGTAAACTACGCCCTCGGCGAGTTAGACGTTCGCGGGTATCACGCCTTCAACCTGGGGATACACCTTCTCGCCGCCTTGACGCTCGGGGGGATCGTCCGGCGTACGCTGCAGGGCGATCGACTGCGAGCCGGGCATGGGAAGGCGGCGCCGTGGCTGGCGCTGTCCGTCGCCCTGCTCTGGGTCGTCCACCCGTTCAACACTCAGGCGGTGACCTACATTGTTCAGCGCGGCGAGTCGCTGATGGCTTTGTTCTACCTGCTGACGCTCTACGGGGTCATCCGCGGGGCGAGTTCGGGCAGCGGGCGTCGGCTGTGGTATGGGGCAGCGGTGCTCTGTTGTGCGTTGGGCATGGCCACCAAGCAGGTGATGGGCACCGCTCCGATCGTGATACTGCTTTACGATCGCGTGTTCCTCTCTTCGTCCTGGTCCGAGGTCTTCCGTCGCCGGTGGGCCTTGCACGCTGGGTTGGTGAGCACGTGGCTGGTGCTGGTGGGCCTGGGGTCCTGGAGAGTTCTGGACCCTTCGAGCACGGGTACGGCGGTCGGATTCGGCTTCAAGGGAATCACCCCGCTCGAATACGCCCTGACTCAGCCGGGCGTGATCGCCCACTACTTGCGTCTATCGTTCTGGCCCCATCCGCTCTGCCTGGACTACGTCTGGCCGGTCGTTCGCGACGCCCGTCACGTCCTGCTGTCGGGGCTGTTCGTGGCGGCACTGGTGCTGCTGACCATCTGGGCTATGTGGCGTCGGCCTGCGCTGGGCTTCGTGGGGGCGTGTTTCTTTGTGGTCCTGGGGCCAACCTCCAGCTTCATCCCCATCCGCGACGTGATCTTCGAGCACCGCATGTACCTGCCGCTCGCCGCGGTGATCGTCTTGACCGTCCTGCTGGTTCATGCAGCCTGGGTACGGGTGATGGATCGAATGGCCGTTGCCCGCGGATGGCGGGCGTTACTCGCGGGCGTCCTGGTCACCGCTGCTGCGGGGGGGCTTGGCTGGCGCACGGTCTCGCGCAACCGAGCCTATCAGAGCGAGATAACCATGTGGCTTGACGTGCTCGAGACTTCTCCACACAACGCCCGCGCCCATTGCGATCTGGGCATCGCCTATCGGCGGGCCGGTAAGACGGACGACGCCCTGGCGCACTATCGCCAAGCCGTCGAGTTGGTTCCGGATCATTTCAAGGCTTGGTACAACCTGGGAAACATTCAGCTAAGCGGCGGTCGGATCGATGAAGCTATTGAAGCATATCGCCAAACCCTGCGTATCCGCCCCAGGGACTATCGCGCTCATCACAACCTCGGGTTGGCCCTCGAACGTTCCGGTGACCTCGACAGAGCCGTCGCCCACCATCGCCAGAGCACCTTGATCAAGCCGGACTTCGTAACCGGCCACATGAGCTGGGCGAACATGCTTGCCAAGCGGGGGAGATTCACCGAGGCGGTCGAGCGCTACGAAAAAGCCCTGCGCCTGGCTCCGGACTATTACCGGGGGCATTACAACCTGGGCTTAGCTCTGGTGAAGCTCAACCGACTTTCGCAGGCTGCGAATGCGTTTCGCCGCACGCTGCTACTCAAACCGGACCACAAAGGCGCCCGCCGCGAACTGGACCGCATAGAGACGCGCCTCAACGCATCACCGAATTAGGGTAGATTCACGCACCGGTCCGGCACGCGTGAGGAGTCTAATGCCAAGTCCAGGATGACGGTGCCGATCAACGAGCCGCGGACTTCAGTCCGCGCGGCCGCTCGAACGCGGTCAACAAGTTGATCGGGAATCGGGCAACCCGGGGCAGGCTGCCCCATCTTGAAGTAGGCAGGGGACCCCATCTCGTTGATCCGACCTTCGGGCGGATCTCGAGGTGGGGGACAGACCGGATGCGTGAAGAGGTTAGCAGAACTGCCGTCGCCAGGAGCACGCCAAGTCGGCCGGGTGCGCGCCGGGTGAACGCAGAGCCTCCGAAGGAGGTGAAGGAATAAAGCCCAGGGTGAGCGAAGCGAGTCCTGGGGTCCTGGGCAGCGCTCCCCCCGAGCCCCCGGAGGGGGCGACTGAAGGACTCCTGCCTGCGCTGCTATCACCGCAGTCGGCGGCGAAGCAAAACCAGGAACAGCGGCGCCCCCACCAGCGCGGTCATCACTCCGATCGGCAGACGCGCCGCGCTCAGCTCCCGCCCGGCGAGGGCTCCGTACCATCCCGGTATCGCCCAGGTCAGCCAATCGCACACGATCAGGAACGCACCGCCGCCCAGGGCAGACGCCGGCAGCAACAGACGCTTGTCCGGCCCCGCCACCAGGCGGACGATGTGCGGGACGATCAGACCGACGAACCCGATCGGACCGCAGACCGACACCACCATCGCCGTCGCCACCGAAGCCACCACGATGCACACCAGTTGCAGCCGAGCAGGTCGAACCCCGCGGCTGGCGGCGATTTCGTCTCCCAGCTCGAACTGGCTCAACGCCCGCGCCCGCGTCACCAGGATCAGCCAACAAGGGACCAGCACCACCAGCAACGGCGCCGACTGCATCCCCACCGTGTCCAGGCTGCCCATCATCCAACGGACGATGCGGAACGTGTCCCGCACATCCGCCAGATAGGTGATGAACATCATCATGGCTGAGCAGAAGAAACCGAGGGTCACCCCCGCCAGCAGCAGGGCGTGATCCTGCAGCTTGATCGACGACCGGGCCATCCCGAACACCAACCCCACCACCGCCAGCGCCCCCGCAAAGGCAAAGAGCTGCACCGCGGAGAAACCGCAGAACAATCCGATCCACCCGGCCTTAAAGGCGATCAACGCCCCCAGCGATCCTCCGCTGGCGATGCCCAGCGTGTACGGAGTCGCCAGCGGGTTGCGAAACAGGGTTTGGCAGACCGCACCGCACAAAGCCAACGTCGCCCCAGCCATCAACGCCTTTAGTGCTCGCGGCAACCGTATCGAGAAGGCGATGTCGTACGCCGGAGTGCTCGTCTCCCCACGAAGCAGCACCCCCCACGCCTCCACCACGCCCACCCGAACCGTTCCCATCCCCGGACTGAGCAAGATCAGCGCCACCACCACCGCCGCTCCCCCAGCCAGTACCGCCACGTAGCGCCGCATCGAAAGAGGAGTCATGGGCGGATCTCCTCTCGAGGGGCCGGCTCGTCCACCGGGATAATCCAGGGGCGCCCGTCGTCGGCGATCCGCTGCACGGAAAACCTCACCCCATACACCGGTGACAGAACCTCGTCAGTCAGCACGTCGTCCGCCCGCCCGACCGCCACGATCGAGCCCGCGCTGAGCAGCACGACCCGGTCCGCGTATCTGCTAGCCAGGTTGAGATCATGCGTCACCACCACGCAGCCCATCCCGCGCCGGCGAGTCAGACTCACCAGCAAGCGGAAGACCGCCAACTGGTGAAACAGGTCCAGGGACGCTGTGGGCTCGTCTAGCACCAGCAGGTCAGGTTCCTGGGCCAGCGCCGCCGCCAGATGGACCCGCTGGGCTTCTCCGCCCGACAGCGTGTCCAGCCGGCGGTGCTCCAGACTCTCCGTCTGTGCCAGACGCATAGCCTCGCGACAAACCGCCAGGTCGGACGCCGTCTCGAACAGGCTGTAGCCTCGGTGGGGGAATCGACCCATCAGCACCACGTCCAGGCTGCTGACTGCCAGGTCGGCGGGCGGCTTCTGCGGCAGGTAGGCAACCCGGCGGGCTCGGACGCGCGGTGTGAGGTCCGCCAGTTCACGACCCTCCAGCAGGACGCTCCCGCCCTGGGGTGGATTCACCCCGGCGAGTAACCGCAGAAGCGTCGTCTTACCCGCTCCGTTCGGCCCGACTATCACCAGCAACTCACCGCTGGCCACGCGCATGTCCATTGGACCGAGGAAGTCCGGGCGCTCCGGAAAACCGTAACGCAGCGAAGAGACCGTCATGAGCGGATCACTCGGGGGCAAGGGTAACCTCCGGGTGAATCATACGCACAAAATCCGCCGCCAGCAGCACCACCCGAGGAGAGGGCACCGTGGCGTAGTCGGCGGAGAGAATGTGCAGACGCCCCGTCTCCACCGCTGGAATCGGACTGACGCTCTGCCATTGCTTGGCTACCGATGCGCGCAGTTCCGCACTGTCGGCGGTCCCGAACAGAGACTCGATGATCACCTCCGGTCGACGGTCGATGATCTCCTCCAGGCTGACCAGCGGATAGTCGGTGTCCTGATCGCCGAAGATGTTCTCTCCCCCAGCCAGCACGATCAACTCGTCGAGATACGAACCTCGCGCAACGGTGTAGATGCTTGACAATTGCTCGGGGTTGCGCGTGGTGAACAGAACCCGCGGCCGCGGGCGGTCCGCCACCGCCCGGCGGATCGCCTCCAGCCGCTCCCGCATCCGCCGCAAGACTGCCGTGGCCCGGTCCGTAACGGAGAGCAGGTCCCCGATCTCCCGAATCGCCTGCTCGATATCGGCGAGGGCTCGGGACGGATCGTGGTACACCCGGATCCCCTGCGCGTCGCAGAGACTGACCAAGGCTTCGCTTGCTCCGCGCGCTATCACCAGGTCCGGCTGAAGGGCTATCACCATCTCCAGATCGAGGTCGCGCGGACCGCCGATCTTGGGCAGTTTCTCAAGACTCGGCGGATACGTGCAATACTGACTGACCGCCACTAGGCGGTCAGCCGCCCCCAGCTCGCACACGATCTCCGCCGTATTCGGCGCGATCGCGATGATCCGCTGATAAGTCGCCGGAGGGATATCCTCTGATGCCTCTCTCCCTCCGGTGCGTGAGCAACCCACCCCAATCATCCCGCCGGCCATCAGCAGGATGACGGATCGCGCACATCTCCGGACTTCTCCCGCCCGAGCGGGGCGTATCCGAGATGGCTGCATGCGGGTCACTCACGCATTGTCAGACCCCGCATCGGTCAGCGTCAAGCTGCCTGGCGTAGGCCCGATCCCCCGGGTGCGTGACAGTATGGGCGGGCTTTTGAGCGTTCTGTCGCCGAGCGAATGTCTCCGCGCGAACATAGCCGCGTTTGAACGATCCTCTTCGCCCTGAGAGGGCGCACTATGCCAGCCCAGGGCAACGCCCTGGGGCGGGATTGCCCGAAGCAACGTAAGCCCTGGGGGGAGGGGGCGAAGGGCTGAACCCCGGCAAGCCCAGTTCCGCTCTACCCAGCAGTGGCGGGTGGGACTTCGTTACTGGTGATTGCCGTCACCTCGTCGATCTCGTCGGTAGTCAGCACCTTGTCGATGTCCAGTAAGATCTTCACCTCTTCGCCGACTTTGCCCATTCCGAGGATGAACGAGGTATCCACGGAACCGCCCATCGACGGAGGCGGCTCGATGCTGTCTCCGGCAATGTCGAGCACTTCGGAGACGCAATCGACGATGATGCCAATCTCCTTGCCGACGTCAACGACGATGATACAGGTCTGCTCGGAATGTTCGATCTCGTGGAGACCGAACTTGAGGCGCAGGTGGACCACCGGAATGACCTTCCCGCGCAGGTTGACCACGCCCTTCATGTACGGCGGCATCTGCGGCACAGAGGTAATGTCGATGAGCCCCATGATCTCGCGGACCTTCAGGACCTCGACCCCATACTCTTCATTGGCCAGTTTGAAGGTGAGGTATTTGCCTTCCTCATCGTTCATCTTCCCGGTCGCGATGTCGCCGCTGATCTGGGCGGTTTTCTGGTCGTCAAGCAGGGTGGTTGTCATATCGTATCACCTCAGATTGTGTGTCGAGCGCAGGCTTCGCTGCGTCCTGCAGAATCGTGCGGGACAGACGCCGGGAGAGCGAGCACTGAAACCGGCGTCTGCCCGCAAATCGCAACCTGTGAGAAGGCCAATCAGAACTTCTCCAGGCTCTTCTCTTCACCCATTGACATGAAGTCGTCGGACGGTCCGTCAGCAGTCCTCTGCTCTGTCTTCCCCGGGCCGCTGGACGTGGCGCCCACTGGCACGGGGTCGAGCCTCTTGAGGTGGGCCACGTCTATCTTGTGCTGCTTCTTGACCTTGCGCGGCGAAGCGGCCATCGAG
>JAAEQG010000820.1 GCA_024231775.1 bacterium | reverse complement strand
GCCGACGCCCGGGTAATCATCTCCCTCGACACATTCGACCCGGAGGTCGACCTGGTCCTGCACGGGGTGTCGACCCTGGAGCGAAAGCTGAAGGCCCTCGATTTATTGACCGAGCATCGGGTGACCACGACGATCCTGCCAGCCATCTCGGCCGGGTTAAACGACGCCGACCTGCCGCAGCTGCTCGATCTAGTCCTGGAGCGCGAGAACATTGTCTCGTTGGAGGCCCACACCATGTGCTTCACCGGGCAGGGGGGCGCCGCCTTTGATCGCGCCTCGCGGATCACGGTGCCGGACCTCCACCGGATTATCGAAGCCCACACCGGGGGACAGATCACCGGCGCCGACTTCGTGCCGTCACCCCTGGCCCATCCCCTGTGCTACTCCATCTGCTACCTCCTGATGCTCGACGGTGACGACGGTCGCTACCTGCCGTTGGTCCGCTTGATGGGCCGGGCCGGGCTCTACGAATTGCTCGGCGAGTCCCTGTACATCGAGCCGCGGGATCGTCTGGAGCAGGTGTTTTTGGAAATCATCGATCGCCTGTGGGCCGAACCGGACGAACTCGCCGCCAGCGAGCGGGTGCTGGCCACCCTGAAGCGGTTGATCAACGACATGTTTCCCTCGGGCCCGGTGTTATCCATTAACGAGCGCCGCCGGATTGCCGAGCGGACGGTCAAGGCAATCTACATCCACGCCCACATGGACGAGGAGAGCTTCGACGTCTCGCGAGTCGTCAAGTGCTGCGTGGGGGTGCCGCAAGCAGACGGCAGCACTATCCCCACGTGTTCCTACAACGTTTTGTATCGCGCGCGCGACCCACGCTTTGGGCGGGTTCCGGGCCAACCGGGAGGGGGCCGCCGATGACCGGGAGCGTCTACAAGAGGGGTCGCAGGTTCGTGCGCACACCCCCGCGCGGTTCCTCCGCGGCGCGACCCCGCGCTGGCGACATCTATCACTCGGCCTTTCGCGGCGTGTGCCCGACCTGCCGCGAATTGTGCGACGGCACCCGGTTGATCCGCGGCGAGCGGGTGGTCGGGCGCGTGGTCTGCGCCGAACACGGGGCCAGCGAGGCCCTGCTCTCCGGCGACGCCCAGTGGTTCCTGGAGTCCCTGTCGTGCATCAAGCCCGGCTCGATTCCCCACCGGCACTCCACCGAGGTCGCCAGGGGGTGCCCCGACGACTGCGGCCTGTGCCCGG
>JAAEQG010000819.1 GCA_024231775.1 bacterium | reverse complement strand
GTCCGCGTCGCCTGGCCAACAGGCAAGTCGGGCAACGTCACATCGCTGGGATTCAACTGAACGGGCGATCTGGGTTTCAGCAATCGAACCTTGACCCGACCGCGCGAGCGCCATGTCCGCTTGAAGAGCAGGTCGTTGGCCCCCTTCTTGAGCCGAATGGGGAGCTGAACATAATCGAAGTGCGGCTCCCATGGCGCCACCTCCTCGCGGTACTGATACCGACTCCCCACGCGCGGGACGCCGTTAACGTACGCCATGCTGTTGCCCCGCATGTGCAGGAGCATCGTGCGTCCGGCGTCGGAATCCACCCGGACGTAGATGTACCCACTGCGACCCTTCTCCTGGGAGAACCATCCCTCTTCGTCAGCGGTGGTCTGGCACCACGTTCTGTCTTCGCCCTTCGCGTCTTTGAGCACCTCACCTTCGTGAGGCTCCTCCCACGCGCCGCTGAGGATCAGGGACTCCACGACGTCCCGGTGCACGGGGCTGCGTCCATAGTACCCGACGCCATCGAT
>JAAEQG010000818.1 GCA_024231775.1 bacterium | reverse complement strand
GGTGATTTGATCGAGTCACGCGACGTTTGCGCGCAAACGTCTTCATTCTTCATTCTCCCATTGTTTCATTGCTCCAAAGGTATTGGAACCTCGATTCGCGGAGCAATGTAGGCGTCGACAGGGGTGCGGTTCGGGTTGAACACCAACGTCAGTCCATCGCCGCCATCCAGGGCGGGAGCGCCCGTGAACGTCAACTGCGCCGTCGCCTGCCCCCCGGTCACCAGGTCGAGGAAAGCGAGGCGCGCGTCCTTCAGGCTCTCGCCCGTGATCGGGTACGCGCGCCCCGATTCGGCCATCACCTGTGGCGCTTCGTACAGCAGGTCGCCAGGCCCGGAGGCGCGGACAGTCACCGTCATCGCCAGCGTGCCGGAGAGAGCGCGCGCTCCCGCGATCCCCACCTGGGGGCGCGTCTCGGCCATCGAGATTGGTTCGCCGACCTCGACAATGTCCCCAGCATCGATCCCCAACTCTGCCAGGGAAGGGGCGGTGCCCTCGGCCAAGACCGCGTCGATGGCGCGCAGTTCGCCGACCACGATCACGGTCAGCGCCAGCAGCCAGGCGGCCAGCAGTCCCACGGCGACCCAGGGTGCGATCTGTCCCACTCTACTCTTGCTGATCTGCACGATCCCCTCCCCCCTCCACCACCAACAGCGGGTGGCTGTGAACGACGGCGTCGTCGATCAGCACCTCCACCGCGTATTCCCCGGCCTGTGGCAGTTCCACCACTGGAAAGTGGATCAGTTGAGCATTGCTCACCATCGCTGACGATGTGACAAGCTCGACCTCTCCCCGCGCTAGCACCGTTCCATCCGGGGCCACGATGCGCACCGTCTC
>JAAEQG010000817.1 GCA_024231775.1 bacterium | reverse complement strand
CCGACGCCGAGGAGCGGGACACGGACGAGAGCACCCGGCAGCCCACGCTGGGCTACCTCTCCGTGGGGATGTTCCCCACCGCCATCGACTCGTGCAACGACGTAACCGAGTTGACCGTGGTGCTGGAGAACACGGGAGGCGTGGACGCCCACAATGTGGACCTGGTCGTCACCCTGCCGGACAATGTGACATACAACGTCGGCTCCTCCCGATTCGGCCAGGGCGCCGATAGCGGCGTCGGTGTAAACCCCATCGGCGACCCGGATCCGACGGGCGGCGTTCTGACCTGGTACGATGTCGACGTCAAGGGCGTGGGGAGCGATCTCACGGGGGTGATCGAGGCCGGCGGAGACCCCAACGACACCGCTGTGCTCAAGTTCGAGGTGGAGTCCTCCTGCTACACCACCGCCAACATGGCATTCGACATCCGGTACTATAGCTGCTGCGACGACACCCAGTACAGCACAACCCGGAATCTGTCGCTGGCAGCGGAGTTTCCCGATCTGGCCATCACCAAAACCCCGGTCTCCAGCGCGCCGGCTTGCGGGGCTGACCAGACCTGGGAAATCACGGTCACCAACAACGGCGACGGACAGGCCCAGATCGTGAATATCGCGGATTCGCCGGGCGACTGGATCGATGTCCGAACCAGCGAGGCGAGCGATCCAGTCCTCCTGCCTGGCGGGGGCTATGGCTGGGAGATTATGAATCTCGCGGCCACCGGCGACCCCGGGGACTCCCAGACCTTCACCCTGGTGG
>JAAEQG010000816.1 GCA_024231775.1 bacterium | reverse complement strand
CATCGTCACGACCGCGCCGACGAAACAGAGCGCGGCGAACAGCAGGGTGGCCTTCCTGGTTCCGATGCGGTCGATGATGATACCGCCGATCAACACCATGAGGATGTTGGGAAAGCTGTAGATCGCGTTCATCCAACCGAGGTTCACGTCGGAGAAGCTGAGCTGGGTCTTGAGCACGTCGGCGAGCGGGCTGATGCTGTCGTAGATGTAGTAGTTGCCGAACATCGCCAGGCTCACGAAGATGAGAACCCACCAGCGGAAGAAGAAGGGTGGCTCAGGACGGGAAGCGTCGCTCGGCAGGGCGTCGGTTTCGGTCATGGTTGGGGGCGCTCCTTTCGTGGTCCGCAGTTGTTGGCCGGCACACCTTACCACTCTCCGAGGCGCGAGTGCAGGAGCCAGGCGGGATCGGGGTGGTAGGCGCGATCCAGGTGGCGGCGCGCACGGGCGGCCACGGAGGGCCGCCCCTACGACGGGCGGCGGCGACCGGACGGCGCGTCGAAACGGAAACGGACAGGGTGTTTGCCGTGATCGAAGGACTGCTCGACGAACGTCACCGTCCCGGTCCGATCGAAGAGCACGACCTGCGACGAGCGGGTCCCGTAGGT
>JAAEQG010000815.1 GCA_024231775.1 bacterium | reverse complement strand
GTGGCGCAAGCTGTGCTCCTGCGCCGTGATCGGATTGCGCACCTCGATGCCCGGCACCGGCGAGTATCCCAGCTTGGCCAACCAGGCGTCGTTGTACCAGAGGTACCGGTGGATTTCGTTGTACCCCAGGTTCATGCAGAACTCGCGCAGGGTGTTCTGTTCCACCTCGTGTTGGGCGTTGGCGTCGAAGCAGCGCACCGTAGCCCGCGGCAGACGCGAGTCGATATTGTCGTATCCGACGCAACGGGCGACCTCCTCGATGATGTCCGCTTCCATCGCGACGTCCTTGGTGGCTCGCCACGAAGGCACCTGGATGGTCATCCGCTCGCCCTGATCGTTAACCCCGAAGCCCAGCGGCGTGAGGATCGCGGCGATCTCGTCGTTGGAGACTGCATGGCCCATGAACCCGTTGATGAACGGGACGTTGATCTCGACCTCGACCGCCTCAGCCTGGCGGGGGTAGCAGTCCGACAACGGGGACGTTAGCTTCAGCTCGGGAAACTCCGGCTTGGCCAAGTGAACGAAACGCCGCAGCGCCATAACCGTATTGGCTGGGTCGAGCGACTTCTCGAAGCGGGCGCTGGCGTCGGTGCGCAGCCCGAGCGCGGTCGTGCAGCGGCGGACGGTGGCTGCATCGAAGTTGGCGGACTCCAGCAGCATCGACTTCGTGTGCGGTGAAACTTCCGTGGCTAGACCGCCCATGATGCCCGCCACCGCCACCGGCTGGCGATCCGACATAATCATCAAAGCCCGCTCGGGCATCTGTCGTTCAAAACCGTCCAGCGTGGTGAACTTGGATCCGGGCTCAGCCCAGGCGACCTCGATCCGCTCGATGTGGTCGCCGTCGAAGGCGTGCATCGGCTGACCCAGCTCGAGCATGATGTAGTTGGTCAGGTCCACCAGGCAGTCGATGGGTCGCAACCCCACATGGCCGAGCCGCAGTTGCATCCACAGCGGCGCCGGCTGGGAGGCGACGCAGTCCATTCGCAAACCCGAGTACCGGGCGCACGCCTCCGGGGCGTCGATCTCGATGGGGATCGTGGGCTGATCGTTCTCGGTGAGCGTCGCCAGGTCGACCACGGGATACTCGCCCAGCGGCTTGCCCAGAATGGCCGCAATCTCCCGGGCGATACCATAGTGGCCCCACAGATCCGGGCGGTGGGTGATCGACTTATTGTCTACCTCGATCACCCAATCGTCGAACAACGCCGGATCGAGCGCCGCCCCGGGGACGGTGTACGGAGGAAGGAACACCGCCTGCTCCGCAGCCATGGCGATGCCCACCATCTCGCCGGAGACGATCATCCCATTGCTCTGATGGGCACCCACCTTTGCGGTTCCGACCTCTCCGACCTCCGCCAGGTGCGCCCCGACTGGGGCGTACACGACCAGGGCGCCCGCCGTCAGCTCCGCGGCAGCGGTGACCGTTTCCACGGGCGCGCCGCTTCCGACATCCAGGACCGCCCGGTGAAGCTCGCGTTTTCCAGGCAGTGGTTCCACCTGGTCGACCCGGGCGGCGATCAAGCCGCGGGCGCCGATCGCGATGTGCTCGACGCCTTCG
>JAAEQG010000814.1 GCA_024231775.1 bacterium | reverse complement strand
TAACGCACTGGTGCCCCAGCATGGTTGACTTCTGGGGCACCAATGCGCTATGCCCCAGCCACCCAGGATTCCCCAAGGGCGACGAGTTAGCCTGGTGCGGATGAGCCTGGTTGACTTCATCCCCGCATGTCGTAAAACTACAGCATCGAGCGAAACACCCCTGGTAGTTCTGTCAGTTGCCCCGCAACGGGGCTCCATTCATTTCCCGCTGTCCAGTTGCAATCATGAAACGCAGAGACTTCCTCCAGACCCTTTCGGCAGCGTCAGCCTCCTGGCTGATGACGGGTTCCGTCCTCTCCTCGACAGACCGCCGTCACCAGGGCGGAGTAAAAGCCGACGTGGTGATCGCCGGTGGCGGGCTGGGTGGATGTGCCGCGGCGTTGGCCGCCCTGCGCGGTGGGCTCTCGGTGGTGTTGACCGAGGAGACCGACTGGTTGGGCGGTCAACTCACGCAGCAGGCGGTACCGCCGGACGAGCATCGTTGGATAGAATCGCACGGCTGCACTCGTTCGTACCGGGCCCTGCGAAACGGGATTCGCGACTACTATCGCCGGCACTACCCGATGACCGATTCCGCGCGGGACACGGTTAATCTGAATCCGGGCAACGGGTCGGTCTCGCGGTTGTGTCACGAGCCCCGCGTGGCCTTGGCCGTGCTGCAAGGTATGCTGGCGCCGTATCAAAGCGGCGGGCGGTTGACCGTCTTGCTCGAGCATCGCCCGATCTCCACTGAGACTTCCGGAGATACCGTACGAAGATTGCGGGTGCGCAACACCCGGAACGGCCGCGAGTTGGATCTCGAAGCGCCTTGGTTCGTCGACGCCACGGAACTTGGAGACCTGCTGCCCCTGACCGGTACCGAGTTCGTCACCGGTAGCGAGTCCCGGCGTGATACGGGCGAGTTGCACGGTCAAGATGAAGCGGACCCGGCCAACCAGCAGTCGTTCACGGTTTGTTTCGCGGTGGACTACCTGGAAGGCGAGAACCACGTCATCGACCGCCCCGACGAGTATCAGTTCTGGCGCGAATTGGTTCCGACCATGCGGCCCCCTTGGCCGGGGCGACTCTTGGACTTCACGTACACGCACCCATCCTCGCTCAAGCCCAAGGAGCTTGGTTTTTCCCCGCTGGGAGCATCCAAGCCAGGCACCTTGAATCTGTGGCGTTACCGGCGGATTGCGGACCGCGGCAACTTCCAGCCGGGCACGTATCCTTCCGACATCAGCCTGATCAACTGGCCGCAGAACGACTATTTCCTCGGCAACCTGGTGGGAGTTGAACCGGAAGAAAAGGCCAGGCATATGGAGCGAGCCAAGCAACTAAGCCTCTCGCTGCTTTACTGGTTGCAGACCGAGGCCCCCACGCCCGACGGAGGCACCGGCTGGCCGGGCTTGCGACTGAGGCGGGACGTGGCAGGTACCGAGGACGGCTTGGCCAAGTTTCCCTACGTCCGCGAATCGAGACGGATCCAGGCGATCTTCACCGTGCTGGAGGAGCATTGCGGCCGT
>JAAEQG010000813.1 GCA_024231775.1 bacterium | reverse complement strand
TTTCGATCCCGCCGGTTTCGCCCTGACCCTGGATTCGACCAACCTGACCATCACCAATGCCGCGACGCTCGATGCCGGCGGCGAACAGATAATCACACAAGGGAACGACCTGACGCTGACTTCCGCCCCGAGCATGAGCGGCGGGAGCATCACCAGCACTGGCGGAACCGTCGCCATGCCGGCGGACACCACTCTTGCGGGCGGAACTCTCGATGTTTCCGGCAGCACTCTGTCTCTGGCCGGGGCCGGTACTCTGGACGTGTCCGCTGCGGCCTTCACCGCGACGACGGGCACCCTGCTGTTGGGCGGGGACACCACGCTCGACGCCGGAGGGGCCGAAACCATCGCCGTTCTAGATCTTGCGGATTTCGCATTGACTCTCGAATCGACCGATTTGACGGTTACCAACACCGTGACCATCGATGCCCTTGCCGAGCGGATAATCACGCAGACCAACAGCCTGACTCTGACCGCCGCCCCGATGATGAGTCTGGGGCGGATCACCAGCACTGGCGGTACCGTAGCCATGCCGGCGGCCACGACCATCACCGGCGGAACATTGGATGTTTCCGGCAGCACCCTGTCTTTGTCCGGAGCCGGCACGTTGAACATACCTGCGGCAACATTGACCGCGGAGACTGGAACCCTGCGGTTGGGCGGCAACACTACTTTCAACGCCGGTGGGGATGAAACGATCGGCACGCTCGATCTTACCGATTTCGCCCTGACCCTGGGTTCAACC
The DNA here is from genome assembly GCA_024231775.1 of bacterium. Lineage (GTDB taxonomy): Bacteria > Planctomycetota > Phycisphaerae > UBA1845 > UBA1845 > JAAEQG01. The sequence goes on along the minus strand of JAAEQG010000813.1, from coordinate 51 downwards.
AATCTGACCGTTGCAAGTGCCGTCACTATCGATGCCGCTGCCGAACGCATC
>JAAEQG010000812.1 GCA_024231775.1 bacterium | reverse complement strand
GTTCGTGATCAGGTGCCATCCGCGCTACGATCATCCTGCGCTGTATGAGTGGGTGAATCAGTCCCTGCCGCCGGAGCAGAAGATGCTGGTGTGCGGAGAGCGATCATTGACGGACCTGGTGGCATGGGCAGACGTGATCGTGGTCCCGAACGTGAAAACGTCTGCGATGTTCGACGTCTCCTTCGGTGGCAAGCCGGTGTACCTGCTGGATCAGTCCATGATCTGGCACGACCACAACTGGTGGGGCACGCAGCACTGGCCTCATGCGGGTTCGGTCGCCGAACTGGAGCGTGAGCTTGGTGCGCTCTTCGGGGACTCCCAGCACTATGCGATGCGTGCGGCGCAGACGCGGGACGCGCTATTCCACTACCTTGACGGTGCTCCAGAACCGTTTGCGCCCCGCTGTGCCCGGCTCATTCGTGACTTGGCTGGTGAGACGGTAGACCGGAGGCCCGCACGCAAAGCATGTCGAACCGATATCGTCACGGGATGAGCAGGCGGACAGGCCAATCTGCACCCTGAACAGGCAACGGTTCTTGCCGAATCCGAGGGCGACCGGTGGTTCGAACGCAACCGCGGCGTGCTGGAAGGTCGGCTCCGCAGGACGACGCGCCGTGCGCTCTGCTGAACGCGCATCGACTGCGCCCGACGCCCGTGCCCTACCATCATCTGCCCGAAAGAGAGGTATTCACTTACGGGCAAGACTGCGCGGTGCTGCCTGTTTGGGCCGCGGGTGCGTCCTGGTGTTTGTGTGGATGGGTGTGGTGCTCTTGACGAATACGGCTGTCTGCCGTGTGCGGTGGACGCGATTGGTCTTGGCCAGCGAGCCAACTACTCGTTTCTCCAGGACAGGTGATGCGCGATAGAGCATGTGGGAGGCGCGGCCAAGCCCGTATCGCCACCACCGTTTCAGGGTCGAGGGGGTCTGTGCGCAGACGGATTTCCAGCCGAACAGGTAGCCCATTTGCGCCACAGCCCGTTTGTACTCGGGCGAGAAGGTGAAGAAGTAGTCTTCGGCGACATAGGTGTCGTCGTAGAGGTTACGCTGGAAGTACGTACTGACCAGGTATGGGTTGGCGACGTTCTGATAGATGACCATGCCGGCGTCTTGGAACCTCGGCTTGAGCCACCAGTTCGTAAAGCCCGCCTGTTGGTGATACTCGTCGTAGATCGGGGTGTCGGGATAGGGGATCACCGCGCCGTAGAGCTGGAAGCAGTTGACGTGTCGACCGACGGTCCTGATGAAGCGGATGTTGTGCTCGACCGATTCGGGCGTTTCCCAGGGGAAGCCGGTCATCATGTTGATATACTGCGGCACGCCGACGCGGCCGGTCATGGTTACGGCGTCGTAGGCTTTCTGGACGGTGTAGCCTTTGCGAATGCGCTTGAGGGTCTCGTCGTCGGCGCTCTCTACGCCATAGGTGATCTGGACGAGTCCGGCGTCCTTCATCGTGCGCAGAAGCGGTTCGTCCACGCCGGTGACGCGCGTGGCCATCATCCAAGTGATCGGTAGTCCGGTGGCTTTGAGGGTACGGCAGAACTGATAGGCATGGTCCTTGGAAACGGTGAAGGTCTCGTCGTTCATCCAGAACTGTGAGAGGCCATACTTATCATGGCGGCTGACGATCTCATCGACCATGCTCTCGGGGCTTCTGAGGGTGTGCTTCAGCCACAGGCTGTGCGAGCAGTAGGTGCAACGGAACGGACAGCCTCGGCCCGAGGTTATGGATTGGAGCCCCTTGATCGAGCCGTCGGCAACCCGGAACGTGTCGAGGTCGAGATAGGAGAAATCGGTGCCGCCGAGCTCGTCGAGCGGGTCGATCCGCGGCGCCAGCGGGTTGGTGTGCGGGCGGCGTTGGTCGTCGAGGTAGGTGATATTGGCGACCGTGTCCCGCGTGGCGGGGTCTCTTCCGGCCAGCCACCACCGGCAGAAGGCGTCGATGGCCGGCTCGGCTTCACCGCGAAAGGCCATATCCGCGTCGTGGACGACGGCTTCTTCGGGTAGGGCCGACGGATGGGGTCCGCCGGCGATGACAAAATGACCCGCCTGGCGGCAGAGCTTCTGAAGGCGGTACACCTCCAAGAGGCCAAACGTTGCGTAGGACAAGCCGACAATGTCGGGCTGGTAGGGATCGACCAGGTCGGCCTTGAGCTGATCGACCGTTCGGAAGTTGTCGAACGTGTTGACGTGCACATGCACGTCGAAGCCGTTGAGGTCGAAGCGCTTGGCTACATAGGTCAGCCCAGGCGGGATAGTGGAGATCGGCGTTGGGAAGATCAGCAGGACGCGTGGCCGACGACGTTCGGGGTTGTCCCTAGTAGGTGGCGCTGATTGGGCGGTCTGTGGCGACATCACCGGGAGTATCCTCTGCGCATTAGGTTACGTGCTTCGCTCTTTCGTCCGTTCTGGTTGGGGGCTGCCACGGCCGCTTTGGGTTCGGCAGTAGGGCCACCTGTACGATTATCGGAATCGGGCAAGAAAACGTAAAGCGGACATTCCCAGATGCCAAACCCGAACCGGTCATCCCATCCGAGCGGCCCGCTCGATTGGATCGAAGCCGGACTCCGTCGCCGTGAATGGCCTGTCCTCTCGCCTCACGGAACCGATCCTGCACCCGACATAGCCGGGAGGGTGATTCCGACACGTTACCATGCAGCACCCACCCTAGCCCCCACTGGAATCACCGACGTGTCGGTTTATCCCAGTTGGCTTTGGAGCAGATAGCGCAGCAGGCGATCGGCGTTGTAGCCGCCGAGGTGGGCACCGTCGATGAAATCCTGATCGTCGCCATCGAACGAGGCGGTGGTCAGGGCGGGGTGGTAGTGCAGACCGGGGCCGGAGAGTCCCCCGAGGTAGGCCTCCAGCTCCGCATACCGCGGGGCGTAGCTGGTGGCCTGACGCAGATACCGATCCAGCTCCTGATGGAGAGGCATCATAAAGGTGACAACTTGGATGTCACGAGAGCGGCACTTATGAATGAAGCTGGCGAAGTAGTCCAGGCGACGCGGGTCCAGATGGGTGAAGCCACGCATTCGCATCGCGTACTCGGCGCGACAGGCGAGCGGATCGTCCAGCCGCAGAGGCTGACGCTGCTCGAATGTGGGGTCGTTGGGTCGCGAGTAGTCTCCGGTCTGTGGGGCCCAGGCTCCTTCGTACTCCTCGATGCCCCCGAGCTTGTACTGGCTGAGCACGGTCTGGAACCTGGCTTCATCGGTCTGGGGCGATGACGCGGAACGCTCGTCCTGGAACTCCGGGAGACCCTCCGCATCGAGGTGCTCGACCAAGGGGGCACAGTGCAGCAGGCGACGATCCACCGGCACGGCGTTGGAGAACGCCTCGACATCCATGCCCAGGACGACCAGACGCAACGGCGCCCGCTGGGCTAGCACGAAGCGCAGGATGCAGGACCAGTCCTCCGCCCGGGAGCTGTAGACCGTGAAGTTGAACGCGCGGTAACCGAACTCCCCGGACATCTTGGTGTGCAGGGGCATGGCCTTGCTGGAGCCCAGGAAGAGGGCGTCGATGTCCCGCGCGGCATCCAGGAAATCATAGCTCTTGCGCTCGCGCAGACTCATCGCCTTGGCTGCGGTGGTGACGGTCTCTCTGCAACCCTCGTCAGCCTCCGTACGCAGTCGCCGGATCATGGCCGCGATCGTGGCCACGCTGTCGAAGTTTCCCAAGTCCAGGCAGTGGGGGGGGATGTGCAGGCTAAGCGCGTTCTCCAGCTCCAGAATGATCGAGACCAGGGTCAGGGAGTCGATCAGTCCTGAGGTTATCAGGGTGTTATCCAGCCCGAGGGCGCTCTCCGCGTGCGTTCCCTTTCGTTCCATCACCGTCCGGACGCAATGCAGAATCGTCTCTTCTAGTGTGGACGTGGCGGCGCAGGGTCCGGTCGGCTCGATAGCGAGGGGCGGCGCGCTTTCTGGTGGTAATGCCAGGTAGCGCTCTCGGTTTGCGGCACGGGAAACCTTGCCCGACGACGACTTTCGCAGCCAGCGGGGCGGGACCAGCCGAACATCCGCTGGAACCAGATCCAGACCGGACGCGATGAGTCGGCGGACCTCACCGCAGACGCTTGCCCGCTCGGCTGGTTCGGTTGCATGAGTCTCTGCCAGGATGACGAGCTTCTCGGTGCCATTGGTGGAGTCGCTGACCCCTAAGGCTACGTTTCGTCCCGGGATCAAACCGGGTACGTCGTTGAGCAGCGCCTCGATGTCCTG
>JAAEQG010000811.1 GCA_024231775.1 bacterium | reverse complement strand
TCCCTGACCGGGACCGGCACTCTCGACGTTTCGGGAGCGACCTTCACTGCGACGACGGGAACGCTGGTGCTGGGCGGGAACACCACGTTCAACGCCGGCGGCAGCGAGACCATCGCCGCTTTCGATCCTGCCGGTTTTGCCCTGACCCTGGATTCGACCGCCCTGACCATCACCAATGCCGTGACCATCGATGCCGGCGGCGAACAGATGGTTACGCAGGGAAACGATCTGACACTGACGACCGCGCCGACTATGAGCGACGGGGCCATCACCAGCACGGGCGGAACCGTCGCCATGCCGGCGGCGACCACACTCGCGGGCGGAACCCTCGCCGTTTCCGGCAGCATTCTGTCCCTGACCGGGGCCGGAACTCTGGACGTTTCGGGAGCGACTTTCACCGCGACCACGGGAACCCTGCGGCTGGGCGGGGACACCACACTCGACGCCGGAGGGGCCGAAACCCTTGCCACTCTGGATCTTGCGGATTTCGCTTTGACTCTCGAAGCGACCGATTTGACGGTCTCCAACACCGTGACCATCGACGACGGTGCCGAGCGGATAATCACGCAGACCAACAGCCTGACTCTGACCGCCGCCCCGACCATGAGTCTGGGGCGGATCACCAGTACAGACGGTACCATAGCCATTCCTGCGGCCACCACCATTGCAAGCGGAATCTTCGACGTTTCCGGCAGCATCCTGTCTTTGACCGGAGCCGGCACGCTGAACATACCCGCGGCAACATTGACTGCGGCGACCGGAACCCTGCTGTTGGGCGGAGACACCACTTTCAACGC
>JAAEQG010000810.1 GCA_024231775.1 bacterium | reverse complement strand
GGAGTCCTTCATCAGCGTGTTGGCCTGATTCGCGTTGTCCGCGTTGTGTTTGGTCATGGAGGCGGTTTCCTCCAGCGAGGAGGAGGTCTCCTCGATGGACGCGGCCTGTTCGGATGTTCCGCTGGCCAGGGACTGGCTGGCGCCGGCGATCTGATCCGAGGCGGAGGCGACCTGGTCCGCGCACCCCGCCAGACCTCCGATGACGCGATTGATGGGCCTGGCGATGCTCATTGCCATGAGCCACATCAGGGAAGCAGCGCCTAGGGTGAATATGGCGGCGATGGCGATCATGATCCACATGTCGCGCGTCGCGTCGCTCATCTGGGCCTCGGCCTCCGCGGTCACCTTATCCCGGGGCGCCTTGACGTTTACGGCCCAGGGGGTGGTGGTGAGCCCCACTTTCAATGGGACCAGGGCCTCGATATAATCTCCCTCGCTCTCCACCTCCTTCCTCCCGGCGCGGATCACCTCGAGTTCCTCCTCCCAATGCTCGTCCACGACCTTCATATGCTTGCCCACCAGCTCCGGTTGTCCGGTCACCCCGGCAATCGTCCCGTTGTTGCTGACCAGCGTGATTCGCGCGGTCCCGTCGTAAAGACCTTCAACGTCGTTGGCCATCTCCTGCAGGAACGCCAGGCGCAGATCCACGCCGGCCATGCCGTGGAAGACATCGCCCGTCATGATCGGCGCGACAAGGGAGGTGAT
>JAAEQG010000809.1 GCA_024231775.1 bacterium | reverse complement strand
CGTGGTCGCCCCATCGGCCTGAGTGAATCTATCGAAGACCGAGTCCAGGTGATCTGCGGGAATGCCGATCCCGGTGTCTCGGACCGAGAACAGCAGAGTTACGTGGTCATTCGTCCGACTCTCCTGCTCCACACTGATCTCGACTTCGCCCTGCTCGGTGAACTTGACGGCGTTTCCGGACAGGTTGACCAGGACCTGTCGGAGGCGCGCGGGATCACCCAGCAACCGGTTGGGAATCTCGGGATCGACGTGGCAGACAAGCTCCAGCCCCTTCTCCCTGGCGAGATTGCCGGCCAAGTCTGCGATTGCGTTCATCACCGTGGCCAGCTCGAAGTCCGTCTTCTCCAGTTCCGTTCTTCCGGCTTCGATTTTGGAGAGATCGAGAATGTCGTTGAGCAGGGCGAGTAGTGCGTTGGAGCATCCCATCACGGTGTTGAGGCACTCGCGCTGCTCGGTGGTGAGCTGCGTGCCCAGGGTCAACTCGGTCATTCCGAGGATGCCGTTCATGGGCGTGCGAATCTCGTGACTCATGTTCGCCAGGAACTCGCTCTTGGAGCGATTGCCGGCCTCGGCGGCTTCCTTGGCCTGGCGCAGCGCGACCTCGGCCTGTTTACGCTCTCCGATGTCGCGTGCAGTGGCCAGGACACGGTCGACCCCGCCGATGTTGGCCCGTTTGACGCTGATCTCGACCCAGAGCAGTTCCCCGGACTTGTGGCGTGCCTGCCACTCGAAGATCTGCGGTCCCTCTTCGATGGCCTTCTTGATCCAGTACTGTGCGTCTCTCGCGGTGTACGGTGGTACGCCAGCACTTATGACCCCGATGTCGCGATGAAGCACTTCGTCGACGGTGTACCCGAACATCTGGGTCACATTGCGATTGGCGTCCTCGATGAGTCCGGTTTCAAAGCTGTGGACCAGGATGGCATCACTGGCCGCGTCGAAGATCTGCCGGTAGTTCTCCTCAGAGGCCCGCAAAGCCTCCACGGCGCGCTTGCGCTCGGAAGCCTCGATCGTCAGCGTCACCAAATCGGCCAGGGAACCTGCGAACGTCTCCTCCTCCACCGCCCACCGGCGCGCCGGTCCCACATGCTCGCAGCAGATCACGCCCACCAGTTCAGCGCCGACCCGGATCGGGGCGTCCAGCATCGAGCTGATGCCCAAGGGCGTCAGGTAGACCTCGGAGAACTCTCTGGTAGCCGCATGAGTGTGGGCGTCGTCCGCGGCGATGGCCCGCCCATCGTTCAGGGCGGCGAAGTAGAACGGGAAGTCCACCGCGCTCAACTCCGTGCCCTCGGAGTGACGCGCGGCGCTACGTTCGTAGAGGTCCACGCAGCGAATGCAGGTTCGACTCTCGTCGTAAAGCCACACGCTGGCGCGCTCGACTTCAAGCGTGTCGGCGGCCGCTTCGGTGATGCCGCGCAGGGCAGTGGTCAAGTCGCCACCGAGCAGAGCCCGGCTGCGTGCGGCCTCCACCAGCATGGCGTTCTGGCGACGGAGGCGCCGGTCCGTGTCCCGGAGCATAGATTCGGCGTGCTTGCGCTCGGAGATGTTGATTCCCATGCCCACGACGCACAGTCGCTGGTCCACCGTGATGCGCCGCCCGGTGAAAAGGTGTGGCGTCTTGCTGCCATCCTTGGAGACCAGCTCCGCTTCCACGAAAGCTTGGCCTTCCTCGAGGGCCTCTCTGATCCCGTGTTCGATCCTTGCCCGGTCATCCCCGACGAAGAGGTCGAGGGGGTGCAGCACGGAGACTTCGTCGGCGGTGCGTCCGGATACTCGCTCGAAGTGCTCATTCCACCGCAGGAAGACTCCGTCGCTGTTGAAAAGGTAGAATACCCCCGGCAGCGCATCGATGATCGAATCAGAGAAATCACGCTCCTTGAGCAGGCCGTGCTCGGCGCGTTTCCGCTCGTCAACCTCGCTCTCCAGTTCGGCTGTGCGCTGAGCCACCTTCCGTTCGATGGAGGCGTGGCTCTCCTGGAGACGATCGGCCATGTGATTGAAGGCCCGGGCGAGGGCGCCGATCTCGCCGACGGCGTATTCCGCGGCCCGGCGGTTGAGATCGCCCTCAGCAAGCCCGGAGGCTGCTTGGGCCAAGTCTGCCACCGGCCCGAGCAACTGACGGATCAGCAGTACCGTGACGGTGATGCCCAGAATGGCGACCACTATGCTGATAACCGCGCTGGAAGCGATGTTTCCCGCGAGCTCGCGCTGGAGTTGTTCGAGGCTGTACGCCAGGCGGACGAAGCCGATCACCGGTTCGGATTGCCATTCCGCGTCAGCCTCCTCGTGCAGGATGTCCAGATCCATAAGAGTGTGGCTGGCGTGGATCGGAGCGATGACCTCGAGGTGCGTGGCCGTCTTCCGAACGTGAGCAACCGAATCCCCGCGTGAGCTGTCGAGGGTGCCGTCCAATTCCGGTGGATACGGCCAGGGCGACTGAGAATCACGCAAGTACTCGGCAAGCACCTTTCTCTGGGGATCGAGAAGCTGGACGAGTTCGATGGCCTCTTCATCTCTGCTGGCTTCGGCGACGCGCTGGAGTTCCCGCTGATCGTTTAGCAGTACCGCGGATTCGGCGAGGTAGGTGATTACCCCAGCGTCAACGACTGCGTCCTCAGCCAGCCGTTCCATGGAGTCGGAGTGGTTCCTCCACACCAGAACGGTGCCGAGCAAGGCGGTCGTGCCTAGACTCATCACGATCGCCAGCGCAATGGCCTTGCCTCGCAGCCCGATACGTGTCATGCGATCCCTTCTGCGTTAGCGCAGTCGTCTGCCCGTCTCCACCAGCGCCCGCCGGGTGCGTGCAGCCTGAGACTGTGCATACCCGTACTGCTGTAGTTGACGGCGCGACTCACTTTCAATCGGCAGGTAAAGCCTCCCAGCCCGGTTTCCAGGCAGATTAAGCGCGCGGCACAATGCCAGGATCCGATAATCCGAGCAACGCCCGTGCACCGCTCCGTGACAGGGAAAGATACCCAGGCCAAGTGTCGATAACACCGTGGTATTGGGACGCGCGCGTGCCGAGGTGCGCGCAGAGATGGACAATCCCCCGGTGACTCGGCGGGGGTGCCCGGTGATCTTGATGCGACGCCAAATCCTGCTGATATGCACTACTATCGCTACGGCGATCGGTGCGGTGGGCAGCGCCCGAGCGGACGACTCGGAGAAACGCATCACCATCGTGTCCGGGACCCAGCGCAGTTACCGTCAGGCGGCAGAGGTTTTGCGTGAAGTCCTCTGGGAGCGCGGACACGCCTGCGCTCTTGTGGAGCTGCCTGAGCGCACGGATGCCGCGGCGCGTACTCGCGTCATCCAGGAGCTAAGAGAAGCCAAACCGCACATCGTCGCCGTTGCCGGGGCCGCGGCGACGACCCTTGTTCTCGAGTCCATTCAGGACGCTCACGTCGTCTTCTTCATGGTTCCCAACTCGCTCGACGCCTCGTTCATGACCGATCGGAGCGCCGGCAAGGCGCGCGTGACCGGCGTACCTGCAGACGCGAGTCCAGAGGCTCAGATCGACTGGATACGGAAACTGAATCCGCAGGCCCGGCGAATCGGCGTGCTTCACAGCGTCCGGACCAGGCAGACCGTCGCAGCGCTCAACCGCGCTGCACAGGCGCGGGGCATCACTCTCTTCGCCATTGAAGCCAGTCGTACGCAGTTCCCCAAAGCCATCGACGCGCTCAACTCGCATGGCGTGCATGGAACCCTGATGATCCCGGATGGGCGCGTCTACAACTCCGTTACGGTCCAGCGCCTGCTGCTGTGGGGGATTCGCCAGAAGAAACCCGTGTGGGGCTTTTCGCCGAGCATTGTCAAAGCCGGGGCCTTTGCCGGTCAGCATTGTGATCCTGAGGTTGTGGGGCGGAGGACCGCGGAACTCGTCGAACAGGTCATCGGCGGAACACCACCTCCAGAGCTTGGCGTGCAATACGTCCGGAAGGTGGGACACTCCGTGAACCAGCGAACGGCTGAGATGATTGGCTTGACCGTTCCTTCCGGAGTTGTCGGACCGGGAACCACGGTCTACGGAGTCGAGCCATGAGCGCATTGATGTGCGGCAAGGTGGAAAGTGGGGCGACAGTGGCATCCACGGGCGCTCGGACGTGGCGACTGCACAAGCTGTTGCTGCTGGGGCTCGTCTACTCAACTGCTCTCGGGGCGAGACCGGCTACAGCCGATCCAGCTCTGGATGATTCCACGGAGCGGACGGAAGCGACCTTCGTAGCCGATGACGCCATGGACGACATCGACCTGCTGGAGCTGGAAGTGCCTATCGTGGTGACCGCCTCACGCCGCGCGCAGAAGATCACCACCGTACCATATGCCATGAGTGTCATCACCGCCGAGGACATCCGTCGGTCCGGCGCCCGGTGGATTCCCGACGCACTCCGACTCGTGCCTGGCGTGGACGTGGCGGAGTTTAACTTCAGCCAAGCGGCTGTCTCGCCTCGTGGTTTCCACGGATTCCTTGCTGACAAGACGCTGGTCCTGGTGGATGGGCGCCAGTTGTTTGACTCGGTTATCGGCGGGACCCTCTGGGATGCTTGGCCGTTCCAGCTCGAGGACATCGAGCGCATCGAGGTCATCCGCGGCCCCGCCGGGGTCACCTGGGGGGCCAACGCGGTAAACGGAGTGATCAACATCATCACCAAGGATCCCGCTGATCAGGCTGGCTTGACGTTCTCGGCTGGCGGCGGGTCGCGCGGATGGCACAAGGAGCATCTCGGTTACGCTGAGGCGGGGGAGAGATGGCGTTTTCGCATATCGGGGGAATACGAAGCCTCTGACGGGGTACTTCGCGGCGGCTCAGTATTGGGCAGGCCCGATGAAGCCACCAAGGCCGGGCGGATGGCGGGGCGCCTGATCCATGACCTGGACCCGAACAACACGCTCACCTTCTCGATCGGTAGCAGCATCACGGACTCTGGGCATCTCGGCTCGTCGCTGGCCGCACTCGGCAACAAAGCGGACACGGCAACGCAGGCCAATTACGTGCAGATCAATTGGACACATCGCGTTGCCGAGGACAACACGGTCGAACTGGCCGGTTATGTAAACGACGTCTTTGGTTGCTCGGGACTCGGATCTATCGACTACCGTTACCAGCAGTTCGCCCTCCAACTGCGCCACACTTTCAAGCCATCCGATCCGCACACGCTGACCTGGGGGCTTGACAGCCGCACCGATCTCCTCGACGGAACCAACGCCAATCCGTTCATGTTGACGAGGAACTACGTCAGCACCGCCATAGTCGGCTTGTACATCCAGGACGAATGGCGCCTGGCGCCCAAGTGGACGCTCAATCTGGGGGGGCGAATCGACTACGAGTTCTACGGCGGGTTTCAACCCAGCGCCAGGGCTGCTCTATCGCATCAGATATCGGATCAGGCCACTGTATACGCAGCCGTGTCCCGCGGCTTCCAGATGCCCCCGGCGGGCAGACGCTTCCTGGATTTTCCACTAGTTGCGGGCCTTGTCCGCACCGTGGCCGACCGGAACTTCAAACCGCAAGCACTCGTCGCCTACGAACTCGGTTACCGCAGTCGTCATTTTGACCGACTCGACCTGAGTCTGAACCTGTTCTGGCACGAGTACGCTGAGATCTGGACCATGAGCCCAGGTCTGGGACCACCGGGACTCATTCGCGTTAGTGCGGACAACGCCGGTGATGCGAGTCTGTATGGAGTGGAATTGGAGGGGAGGCTGGCCGTCACCAAGTCCCTGACCTTGCTCGCCAACTACACCTACCAGGAACTGGACTGGCGCTCGGACCGTGCCTTCCACGAGACGGATACAATGTCGCCACCGAAGCACAAGTTCATGGTTGGTGCGCGGTACGACGCTACGGATGACTTGAATCTGGCCGCACACCTCTACTACGTCGATGCGGTCCAGGCACCCGATCCGGCCCTGATGCTCATTCCCAAACACATCGACCCCTACTTTCGTCTCGATCTACGGGCTGAACAAGAGTTCTGGGACGATCGTGCATCCTTTGCGGTGGGAGTTCGCAACCTGTTGGATTCGCATCATGCTGAAGGAACTTCCACGCTCTTCAACAGTGCGGAAGTGCCGCGCATGGTGTTCGCGGAGTTTCGCGTGCGGTTTGAGTGACTGCTCCAAGGGAGACTACGAGGTGTTAGCGAACGTAAGAGAAGCACGGACGCGTGATGTGGCCCGCAGAACGCATCCGCGGCGCGCGGCGCACTCAAAGCTTCGGGCGAGCTGGACGCCGGCGTTGGTGGGGACAGTCGTTCTCACTCTTGCTGCGACCGTCGCCGCCGAGGCCAGCGCGAGTGAGGATGACAGGTCTGCCGATCTCCCGGAGCGGACGGAAGCGACCTTCGTAGCCGATGACGCCATGGACGACATCGACCTGCTGGAGCTGGAAGTGCCTATCGTGGTGACCGCCTCACGTCGCGCGCAGAAGATCACCACCGTACCGTATGCCATGAGTGTCATCACCGCGGAGGACATCCGCCTGTCCGGCGCCAGATCGGTACCGGATGCCCTTCGTTTGGCCCCCGGCCTGAGCGTGGCGGAACTGGCCTACGGGGCTACCGGGGTGTCCCCGCGCGGATTCCAGGGGCTGGTGAGTCGCGAACTGCTCGTGCTGGTGGATGGCCGGCAGCTGTTCGACTCGTTCTTTGGCGGGACGCTGTGGAGTAGTTGGCCTTTCCAGCTCGAGGATGTCGAGCGCATCGAGGTTATCCGTGGCCCGGGGGGCGTGGCTTGGGGAGCAAACGCGGTCAACGGGGTGATCAACATCATCACCAAGGATCCCGCAGATCAACTCGGATTCACGCTCGTAACCGGTGGGGGCTCAAGAGGGACGCACCTGGAACACGTTGGATACGCATTCCGGGAGGGCAACCTGCGCTTCCGCATATCTGGGGAGTACGAAGCCAGCGACGGCTTTCGAGAGGGCGGGTCGATTCTGCGTAGCCTGGACGACGACTACAAGGCGGGGAGGGCAACTCTGTACGCCATCTATGAGGCGGGGGATCGCGATACGTTCACCATCTCGGCGGGCAATGCTCTACTCGACGGTGGGTATCCCCCGACGCCCATGGCGGGCGTTGGCCTACGCCGCAACTCCGGGTCTCAGGCGTCGTTCATCCTGGGGAAATGGGAGCGTCGGATCACCGAAGATAATACGATCGAACTCACCGGCTTCGTGAATGCCTTTCATCTGTCACCTGGGGTACCCGCGCTCGACTACCGGTATCAGCAGATGGCCCTGCAATTCAGCCAAACCCTCAAACCAGCCAAAGCACACACGCTGACCTGGGGCATCGACACGCGCGTGGATCTACTAGACACCACCAACGCCGACCCATTCATGCTGACCAAGGACCTCGTCAATACGGGTGTCGTCGGTGCGTACCTTCAGGACCGGTGGCAGTTTCTGCCCCGATGGACGCTCGATGTGGGCGCCAGGATCGACTACGAGTTCTACGGCGGGTTCCAGCCCAGCGCGCGGACTGCGCTGGCCTATGAGCTGAGTGACGACTCCATGGTGTACGGAGCGGTGTCCCGCGCGTTTCAGATGCACCCCGCAGCCATGCGCTTCATGGACTTCCCGCTGATGAACGGACTTGCCCGAGTCGGGGCGTCGCGTAGTATCGAGGCGCAGTCGTTGATCGCCTACGAGCTCGGCTACCGGGGGAGATTCCTGGACCGGTTGAATGTGAACCTGGCCCTCTTCTGGCACGAGTACGGCGAGCTTACTCCGCTGATTCCCGTGCTCGGTCCGCCCGGATTGCTCGGCCTCAAGCTTGACGAGGGCGACCCAGCCACAACGTATGGCGTGGAAGTAGACGCAAAGTACGCGGTCAATCGACATCTGACGCTTCTGGGCAACTACACTTTCCTGGAGACGCAGTTGAGGTCATCCATTCCGTTTCACCTGATGGATACGATCACATCGCCTCAGCACCAGTTCATGGTCGGAGCCCGATACGACGTAACGGATGACCTTCACGTTTCAAGTCATCTCTATTTCGTCGACGCGGTGTCAGCCCCCGATCCGTCCAACCCGTTCATTCCGCACCACATCGACTCCTATTTCCGTCTTGATCTACGCGGCGAGTACGAGTTCCTCGACGATCGTGCCTCGTTTGCAGTCGGGGTACGTAACCTGCTGGATTCCGGCCACTACGAGGGCGGCTCGCTGTTCATCAACGATGCGGAAGTCCCCCGGATGGTCTTTGCGGAGTTCCGCCTGCATCTGGAGTAGCTGCGCCCGAACGCTGTTCATCTCGCTGGCAGTCCCCGGCAAGCGCCGGCGCTCGGCTCGGGGGGGGGGGCGGTCCATGCAGCCGGATTCTCGCCGCGCCACGGCGAGTCTGCCCCGCGCCCCGTGGTCCCATCTGCAACGGTCCGGGAAGATCGTCCGACGCAGGCCGTGGGTGGGTGGCTGGGAGGCGGCTGCACTTGTCGAAGGCGCTTCTTTGCCGGATGTCCTGGTGTTCTTGCACTCTCCCTGTCCCTTGGCCGATGAGATTCCTGCTTGCGAATGCAGGGGTGTCAGCGGTGCGCTCCGTCGCGAGCCTGCCAAGTTCCCGTCCGTAATCGATAGGTGACAGGATTCAGGAGTCCAACCCATGGTGAAGAACCTTATGGTACTGCTGGCCGGTTTGGCCGTTTGTGCGTTCGTCGGAGCGTCGGGCTGTCAGAACCAGCAAGCCCCCAGTGGCGCCACGACGCAGACTGATGACGACTTCTCCGAAGTAGCCGACGTCAACTTCAACGGAGACCCGACGGACACCCCCGACGACGTGACCACCGATGGACTGGCGGACTCCAACGGTGCGGCGGACACCAACGGCTTGACTGCTGAGCAGGAGGATGCGGTCAACTCCGCCGTCGCCATGATCGACCGTCTGGCGGGCCTCTTCGCCGCCTTGGCGGCGGGGGACCTCTCGTCCCTGGCCAGTGGCGACTTCACCCTCGACCCGACGAAGACCTGCCCATCCATCAGCTATGAGGAGGGTCTGTTCGTCGTGGACTATGGCGACGGGTGCAATCCGATCCTCTACCCGGAATCGACCTTCAGCGGGATCATGTACGTGGACATGGATCTCGCCGAACGCACGTTTACCATCACCTTCGAGGAATTCACCCTCTACGAAGGCCAAACCACCACCGGCACGATCGAGACCACCGTCACCCTGGAGGACGACGTGCTCACCTTCGAGGCCTACGTCGATGTCGTACACGTCGGCGAGGACGATGAGGGCCAGCCCTACCAGGTCCACGACGTTGGGGATGTCACCGTCGAGGTCGATCTCTCCACCGGGGAGATCTTCATTCCGCTGGCGGACATGAGCACCACCGACCAGACCGGAGAGGTGTATGCGGTCATTCTGGAAGACGTCCACATTGACTGGTACGAGGTTCTTCCTGATTCCGGCAAGTGCACGCTGGTTCTCGGTGACGAGGGGATCGACCAGGTCATCATGGAGATCACCTTCACCGACGATACCCCCGTAAACGGTACGGTCATCGTGTCCGTAAACGGCAGTCGACCGGTGACCATGAGCCTGGACGGCATAGAAGTCTGACCGGCGAGTCGCAGCGGTGGCAGGGCTTCCTGCCCCGCTGATTCGTCCATGACCATCGTAGGGTCGGGGGATCGGCCTCGCCCGGACAGACCACCGAACGCACGGATCGCAGCCCTGTCGGGATTCCCGGCAGGGTTGCGTGCGTATTGCCCAGAACTCCTGTGGCACCGGTTTCCAACCGGTGCTTGTCCGGTCCTGGAATAGGGTCCAGACCGCATGAATGGCGCGGTCCCCAGCCAAGCCGCTATAATCCGCCGGCATGTTCCCGGTTCTACTGTTTCTGTTTGTCGCGGTACCGGTCGTCGAGGTGGCCCTGCTCATCAGGATCGGCCGGGCGATCGATTTCGGCCCGACGATTGCTCTGGTCGTGAT
>JAAEQG010000808.1 GCA_024231775.1 bacterium | reverse complement strand
CTGTCCGATTCGCTGCTGTTGTCACCGTCGGAGAAGTGAAACAGATAGATGTTCCACTCTTCGGGGCTGTAGGATTGTTCGATGAGCTCCCGGCCGACGTTGAACGCCGAGCTTATCCGCGTGCCGCCGTCTTCGCGCAGATGGAAGAACGTCTCCCGATCGACCTCCGCCGCGCGCACGTCATGCACGATGTAGCGACTCTCGATGCCTTCGTAGTTGCGCCGCAACCAGGCGTCTATCCAAAAAGCCTCCAGGCGGACGAGTTCCTTCTGCTCGTCCCCCATCGACCCGGAGACATCCATCATGTAGATGATGACCGCGTTGGATTGGGGATTGCGAACCGTCTTCCAGCTACGGTAGACCTTGTCCCGGCGTTCGAGCACGATGCGCGGATTGTCCGGATCGTAGATCCCGGTCATGATCTGGCGGCGCAAGGCTCGGCGGTAGGAGCGCCGGAAGTGGCGCAGCGACTCGGGTCCGCTTTGACGGATACCGCTGTACTTGTCCTTCTCCGCGGTGATGTTGTGCTTGCCCTTGGGCTCGATACGGGGAAGCTGAAGCTCCTCGCCCAGGATGTCCGCCAGCTCGTCGAGGGTGACCTCGACCTCGAGGAGGTGGCGGCCTTCCTCGGTTCCCCCCGGACCGACTCCCTCACCGTCGGCGTCGACCTTGTCGCCGGGTTTGCCCTCACCGGAGCCGACCCCGGCGTCGCTATTGTCCCCATAGCGAAACCTCGGCGTATCAATCCCCCGGACGGGGATGCTGATCAGATGCTTGCCTTCGCGGCCGAGAAGCTCTCCCCGGGTGAGGAACTTGCGCAGGTCCTTGCGGATCTTGCCCTTGACGATCTGGCGGAAACGTTGATGGTCCTTTTGGATCTTCATTGCAGTACGTCATCAATGCCGCAAGCTCTCAGCGATCAGCAATCAACCCAGCGGCGAAGAGCGGGACTCGGTTCGCCCTCCGAGTGAACTCCGGGTGGTGCTGAGTTGGTCTCTTCCGTCCGCTCCCTTACGGTCGCGGCTCGGTTCCGCATTCCTGCTTACTCCTCCTGCTTCGAGTCGCCGCGGGCGAAGATGCTGGCTACGTAGTTCAACACGTCCGTGGCGCTGGTTTCGTTGTACCCGAAGTACTTGATCAGCCGCTGCTTGACGACGTCGATCTTGGCCTGGGTTTCGTCGTCCACCACGCCGGAGACCACGTTCTTGAGCTTGATGGTGTCGCGCTGGTCCTCGAACAGCTTGAGCTCAAGGGCTTTGTGCAGCCGAGCGTTGGTGGTGTACTCGAACTTCTTTCCGTCGAGGGAGAGGGCTCCGATGTAGTTCATGATCTCCTGGCGGAAGTCGTCCTTGCGGCTTTCGGGGATGTCGATCTTCTCCTCGATGGAGCGCATCAGGCGTTCGTCGGGCTCTTCGTCCTTTCCGGTGTACTTGTTGCGCACCTTCTCGTGCTGGGTGTAGGCCCGGACATTGTCAATGTAGTTCGAGCAGAGTCGCTTGATGGCGTCTTCATCGGCGCTGATCGCCCGTTGGACTTCGGTCTTGAGAATGTCCTCGTATTCCTCGCGGACCACGCCCAGCAACTCGCGGTATCCCTTCTTGGTCTCCTCGTCGCTGATCAGGCTATGATGGGTCAGCCCCTCTTCGAGTTCGTTCATGACCATGAAGGGATTGATGCACTTCTCCTGCATGGCCTGTTCGCTGACCAGGGCGTTGGAGACTTTGTCCTGGATGTAGCGCGGGCTGATACCCTGGAGACCCTCCCGGGGGGCTTCGCCGCGCAGCTCGAGCACGGAATCCTCGGTGAAGTTGGGGATGCTCCGACCGTTGTATAGCTTAAGCTTCTGCAGCAGGGTCAGGCCGGCCTTCTTGGGCTCCTCCAGACGGGTGAGCACCGCCCACATCGCGGCCATTTCGATGGTGTGCGGGGCAATGTGGATACCGCGGATCCGCTCCTTGTTGAAGTCCTTCTCGTAGATGTTGATTTCGTGCTCCAGGCGGGTGTTGTAGGGGATGTCGATCTTGACGGTACGGTCCCGGAAGGCCTCCATCATCTCGTTGGCCTGGAGCTTCTTGTACTCGGGCTCGTTGGTATGCCCGATGATGATCTCGTCGATGTCGGTCTGGGCGAACTTCTTGGGTTTGATGACGTGCTCCTGCGACGCCCCCAGCAGATCGTACAGAAACGCCACGTCGAGCTTGAGCACCTCGATGAACTCGACCAGCCCGCGGTTGGCAATGTTGAGCTCGCCGTCGAAGTTGAACGCCCGCGGATCGCTGTCGCTTCCGTACTCGGCGATCTTGCGATAATTGATGTCGCCGGTGAGCTCGGTCGAGTCCTGGTTCTTCTCGTCCTTGGGTTGGAAGGTACCAATCCCGCAGCGGTCTTTCTCCGAGAGTACCAGGCGGCGCACGATGATGTGCTCCATGACCTTGGGCCAGTTCCCGTCGTACTTCAGCAGCAGATCCTCGAACATCTTGCGGCAGAACGGGTCCAGCTCGCCTTCGATGGAAACGCGCTTCGACTCGGGCTGATCCCGATTGATCGCTTCGAGGACCTTGGCGCGGGCTTCGAGGGGGATCAGCCGGAGCGGTTCCTCATGCATCGGGCACGGGGCGCAGGTATCGTGTCCCTCGCCGTCGGTCGTCTTCCAGGAGAAGGTGTACAAAGCCCCCTCGTCCAGGCGGGAGTAATACTCCAAGCCCTTCTTGAGCAACCGGGCGATCGTGCTCTTGGCTGACCCCACCGGACCGTGCAACAACAGGATGCGCCGCTCGGTGCCGTACCCGTGGGCGGCGGACTTAAAGGCGTCGACCAGGTTCATCAGCGGAAGGTCTAGCCCGTAGATGGCGTCGGCGCCATCGTCGAATGGATCGGCGAAGAAGTGATAACGGATCACGACCCGCCGGTTCATCTTGTAGTGCTCGGTGCCGAAGTGCATGATCATGTCGTAGACCCGCTGGAACGCGTTGCGGGCTACGCGCGGATTCTCCGACACCATCTCCAGGTAGTCGTTGAAGTTGCCTTCCCAGTGATGCTGGCGAAAGCGGGCGGGATCGAGGCTGTTGTCCACGATGTCAAGCAGGGCTTGTCTATCGACCATGACTATGTCCCTCGCTCGTGCGTCAGCGCCGACGTTTTGGGGCGGGGGAGATCGCTCCCCCCGTGGGCGGCAGCGGCTGATCGCTACGTATACCTCCGTACGGACTCCCATAACCTGCCAACAATGCTAGGACGCACCTAGAGGCAAGTCAAACCGGGGCCTGTCATAAGTCTAGTGTTGACAGGTAGATACATAATACTGGCGCACTCGTGGCCAACTCCGTCGGAGTCTGGGCCACGTGCGTTCCCGCATCTCTGGTATCGGATTCCTGCAAGTGGGCGTTTTGCAGATTCTGACCTTGCGGGCAGTCCACTGGAAGACGCGGACGACCGCTGCCGGGACACTCGGCGGGGCTTAATCCAGCCGGAACACGGTTTCAAGAGCCTGGGTTGCCCCAGCGGATCCGTTGCGTCGACGAGATGACACAAGTGTAGTGAGGGCTTTGACCCAGGACCGGCCCTGACGCCATGCTCAGGACCGATATCTCCCCGGAGCTTCGTAATCCGGACTTGGCCTCTCCTCGGGGGCCAGGGCGAGGATGGCTTCGTAGATCTTTGCGGTGGCCTGAGCCCGGGCGTCCCGGTCTCGCAGGTGGAACTTACTGAGGTCTACCGCCGGTCCGTAGCGTACGCGGGCGCGATGGCGGGCGAAGAGAGACGCCGCCACCCCTCGACGATACACCTGTCCGCTGATGTACGCGGGGATGACCGTCGCCCCGGTCATCAGGGCGAGCAGGGCTACCCCATCCTTGGGCGTTTGAGCCTGATCCGGTTCCGGAATGCGCCCCTCGATGAATATGCCCAGCATCCCACCCTCTAGAAGTCGCCGCATGGACTGGCGGGCAGCAGCCGTGTCCTGCCCGTCCCGCTTGACCGGGATGCATCGTGCCGAATCGGTGACGTGATGGACGATCGGTAAGTGGGCGTATTCGCGGGCGATCAGGAAGCTCATTGACCGGTGGGGACACGTGGCGTAGAGCATCAGCGGGTCGGCGGTCGAGGCATGGTTGGCGGTTAGGATCACCGGACCCCTTGCCGGAACAGTGCAGGGGCCGATGCGTCGGATGCGATACCAGAGCACCGCCCACATCCGGTTGAGCAACCACAACACTCCGAACAACCAAGCCTGCTCAGGGAACCTGCTGCGGGCGTATCGAGCTGACCAAGCCAGAACACCCCCCAGCACCAGAGCGCCCACCAGCCATGACGCGCCGCTGAGATTGCTGCTCGAATGGACCGCAATCGTAAACACGCCTCCGCGAGCCTCCACAGGTTGCCCCACTGGTGTACGGCCTTCGGGCAGCCATCTGGTGCCGGACCCGATCCTGCTTGTGTTTGGGCTACCCAGCCGCCGAAGAGACGATCAGGACCGATAGACCAGCATACGCAGCCTCCTACGCGTCGCAAGCGATTGCCGGGGCTGACCGCCGGGCGTACGATGGACGCCGTACGCTGGTGAACAGTTGACCAGGCTGCTGATCGGCGGACCGAGAGACCGTCAAGGCAGCCGGTTCTGTGGTACTCCAGGGAGAACCAAGCATGACCCGTCCAGCAACCCATGGTGAACCCGGTCTCAGTGCGATCCGAAGTGCGGGACGGTCCCCTGGAGATGGTTCAGGCGGGACATCCGGCTGGAGAGCCTGCCCCACGCCGATTCTCCGTCGGGTGCTGGTCGGCTGTCTGCTGCTGGCTGGGGTCCATCCTGGACCAGTTATGGCGAACGATAGCCGATCGGATCCTGCCCCTGACGAGAAGGTCACGCCATCGTCACCGGGACGGCCCGGCGAGGCGGTGCGGGTGCGCGTGGAAACGAGTGCCGGCGACATCGTTGTGGAACTCCACGCCCGAGAGGCCCCCCTGACCGTGGCGAATTTTCTGGCGTACGTGGGCCAGAAGTTCTACAACGGGACAGTGTTCCACCGAGTAGTCCCGCACTTTCTGATTCAAGGCGGGGGCTATACCGCGGCGCTGGTGCCCAAGACCGGCGGTCTGCTGCCGCCGATCCGGAACGAGTGGAACAATGGTCTGAAGAACGAGAAATACACCGTCGGGGCTGCTCGCGTCCCCGGAAAGCCGCACTCCGCCACCGCCCAGTTCTACATCAACGTGCAGGACAACCCTCGGCTGGACCTCGCTCAGGAGGATGGGGCTGGATACGCGGTGTTCGGCCGTGTTGTCGAGGGACAGGACGTGGTGGAGAAGATTCGCCAGGTACAGCTTCGCGACAATCCCAGGTACCGGGATCCAAGCGGTGATGCGGTTGTTCCGGTCCGCATGATTGTGATCAGGTCAGTGGATCTGATCGACGCTTCGATTGCCCTTCCTCCGCCCGCCTCGGAAGAACAGGATCGGGCTACGGATGATGCTGATGCCGGCGCGGTTGCTCCCGGCGAGTAGCCGGTTCGGGCTGCGCCGCGTCTTCAGAAGGTAATCTCGACGCGATTGCGCCCATGGTGCTTCGCGTCGTAGAGGCACTCATCGGCGCGCTCGATGATATCCTCTGCGGTCGTATCCTCCTCCAGCTCCAAGTCTACGTGCGCCGCTCCCAGGCTGGCCGTAAACTGGATCGGATGCTGGTCGTGGTCGAACCGGATCTTCTCGATCTCCTGGCGTACGTAGTCCGCCAGCGTCTGGAGCGCGCGGGCCGTCGTGTCGGCCAAGAGGATGGCAAACTCCTCTCCTCCGTAGCGGGCGGGTACGGCGGGCTCGCGGCAGTGGTCCTTGAGGCACTGGCCCACGCGGCGGAGGGCCTCGTCGCCGGCTTGATGACCGTAGGTGTCATTGAGCTTCTTGAAGTGATCCAGGTCGAGCATGATCAAGCCGAGTGAACTACCAGATTCCTGAGCTCGGGCCAGCATCGCATTGAGCTCATCGTCGAACGCCTGTCGGTTGTGGATCTGGGTCAATCCGTCCGTGGTGGCCTTTTGGCTGACCTCCTCGAGCTTCTGTTGGACCTGCTCCGCCTGGGATGCGGCTTTGGCCCGATCCATCTCCGCGGAGATGGAGATATTGGCGATCTGCGTCATCGCCTGTGTCCGGAGCGTCTCGTGTGATATGGGCTCGCCGATTTCGAGCTGGAACAGGGAGGCCATGTCGCATACGTCGGCCTGAAGCTCGTCGAAGACCTGGTCCAGGTTGTCCGCAGCGATTCCCACCAGTTCGACACAACGCTGCTTGACTACCTCCAGTTTCCGGACATCAACATCGCCGCAGAACAGCTCACCGACCGAAGCCCCGGCGAACATGACCGAGGCTAGCATCCGGGTACGGTCATCCAAGGCGTCCATCCCGTCCCCGTGGTGGGCGGACACCGCGTCGCACAACATGCCCGGCAGCGACCACTTTCTGAGCAGGGCTGTACTGATCTGAGCGTGGGTCATCCCCAACACCGTTGACTCGACCTTCTGAATGGGTTGCGGAGTACCGGTGACCTGCTCAATGACCACACCGTAGACTTCGGGGACACACTGCCACGCAGCTAGCATTCCCAGGTCGGTGAGCAGCCCCCCGACGAAGCATTCGTCAGTGCGCACGTTGCTGCAATGCTGGGCGAGTAGTCTGGAGGCCACCGCCGTGGTAAGCGAACGCCGCCAGTAGCGCTGGTAATCGAACCCCCCGGTTTGTGACTCGCGCATGGCGTCCACGAGCGAGAAGCTCAAAGTCATGACCTTGACCGTGCGCAGTCCCAGAATCACCGTGGCCTGCTCCAGGGCTCCAACCTTGTGGGCCAAGCCGAACAGCGGTGAGTTGGCGGTCTGGAGGAGTTTGGCGGTCAGCGCCGGATCGTTCCGGATCGTGTCCGCAATGTCGTTGACGGACACGTTCTCCTGCCGAGTCAGCTCGAGCACCCTCAGTGCCACGCTGGGAACCGAGGGCAAGCTCGGCGATGCCATGATGCGATCGATGATCTTCGTCGCCATCAGAGTCCTCATGCCTCTCTACCGTAACCGGGGATGCTGCCTTCCGCCCCAACTTCATCGACGTGTTTCTGTCGCCAGACTCCAAGCGCCGCGGTGACACCGAGACCACGTACACCTTCGACGATAGGCGTTTCGCCCCAGGTGGCACGCTTGGAGTATGGCTCCGCGTACACTATGAGCATCGGCCCGGTACGCTCCCTGCTTGACCAACACGTCTGGCGCCCGACCGAAGTGAAGGCCATGCTGCGCATCCCCCGGGGACCGCAGGCCTCTCCGGGGACGAAGGGAACAGCAGCGGATCGGTCCTGCCACGGGTGGGGGCGTCCGATATTGGGCCACCTCGCAGTCGTTTAGTTCTCAAGTTGTCCCGCGGCGTGTCCGATTGGGGGGACGTTCACGAGAAAACCGGGCTAGTCACGCCGAGTTTATGAAAGGGAGATTGCCTATGGCAACGACACACAGACGGACCAGAACGAACACCTGGAACAAGACGAAGGGTTCGGCTGGGCGCAGCACGACGAAGAGCTCTTCTTCGCGTATGAATTACACGACGCTCAAGAACAACTGGCAGCAGAAGATCAACTCGTATCGAACGCTGTACAGCCAGACGCAGGGTACGGCCAACTACGGTCGCCCCAGCGCCTCCACGCTGAACTCCTTCGGCAACTGGATCAACAAGGGCGCGGTCGTGCAGACGGTCAGCGCCGCACAGATCAATCGCTGGTCGAAGACGGACAAGAAATGCGCCACGGCCACCGCAGCCAAGAACGTGCTGTGGACCAAGTTCGGCAAGTCGCCGATCAAGGCTGTCTGCAAGTCCAAGACCGGATCGTACATTGTAGCCACGACGCCCGTCTTCAAGGGCAAGACCTTCAAGTTCCCCCGCTAGGCGGCGGAACCGGTCCAGGTTGGGCTAGCTGCCCACCCGAACAATCCAATCCGCGTGACCTGCCTCCAGGGCGGCCCTTGACACGGGCCGCCCTTGTTCTTGCGCCCCGCGCAGCCGCACCGCAGGTCAGCCCCTCACCCTGCGGCGGAGAACGCCGCCTTGATAATCCCGTTCTTGGTCGAGGAAGTGAGATCCGCCAGGGCACGCCGATAGTCTGACGGGCGATAAGTCCGGCTGAGCCAACCGCGCACGTTCAGTTTGCCGGCGGTCATCAAGTCGAAGACCATCTCGTAGGTGTGCCGCCCGTCGTCACCCTCTTGCTCCAATGCTCGCCCGTAGGCTCCCAGCACCGTCAGCTCAGACATCCATAGGGCCGTGGAATCGACGATGTTGATCTGGGTGGTCCCCACCTCGACCACAGTCCCCCGGGCGCGGACGAAGTTCATGCAGTCGGTCAGGCTCTGCCCGCTCCCCACACAGTCGTAGGCCGTGTCGAATCCGCCGATCAGAGTCTGGTTTCCGAACGGCCCCGCAAGTCGTCGGCCTCCAGCCACCGGAGCGATCGCCGCATACCGTTCTGCCTTGGATGCTCGACTGGAACTCACCACAGCATGGTCCGCTCCGGCGTCGTGCATCCGCTCGGCCTGGTGGTCGTGGCGGACCAGCGCCGTGACCGTACACCGACAGGCTAGCGCCCGCAGACAGGCGACTATCCCGAGTCCGATAATCCCCCCTCCCATCACGACCACGTGTTCATCGTCGGGGGGGACGCGCCGGAGGACCGCGTGCAACGCACAGGCCAGTGGATCAACCAGCACGGCGGTCTCATCGTCCAGGGCATCCGGGACCGCCCGTAATTGGGAATGGTGGGCGATGAAGTAGGGCGCCCAGCTCCCCGAGGTGAAACTGTTCATCCCCAACATGGTTCCGGCGGGCAAACTGCTGCCGGTGACGTGCTCACACATCGAGTACCATCCCCGGCTGCACGGTCGGCAACACGGCTCGATGCCCCGGACGGAGCAGGAGATCGCCGGTTCGACGCAAACCCGCTGCCCGACACTCCATCCGGGAACCTCGGAGCCCACCCGGTCGATGACCGCGACGTTCTCATGCCCCAGCACCAGCGGGAAGCTGGTCATCGCCCGGAGAATGCTTCCTGGGTGGCTGCGCTGCATGATCAGCCCCAGATCGGTCCCGCAAATGCCCCCCAGCACCCCGCGCAAACGGACCCAGCCTTCGTTCGGCAGGTCGGGGACCGCGACCTCACGGTAGCTTAGCCCGGATAGCCGTGACCAGTACGCCCCACGCCACCACCGCCCGAGCAGCTTGCACGCCACCCATCGAGGAGGACTCGGGTTGAAGACCAGTGCTCTCATAATGTGGGACCATCTTAGTCACCCCCGCCGCCGGCGCTAAGACCACGGAAGAACATGGCGTCAGCCACGGCGTAGCAGCCATGTAAGCCCCGACGCCTCAAGCGAAGTGCTATGCTCTGACGATAGGGGTGGTGGGGGATGGTCAGGAGGACTGGACCATGACTCTGGCGACTTTGGAACAGGATCACTCGCTCTGTGGTTTCATCGAAACCCATGCGGAGCCCAGGCTCTCCAAGCCCTGGGCGCCTGACGACATCGTCGAGCGGCGCCGTCAGCCCCGGCTCGAGCCCCTAGAGCCACTCACCCTGCGGCTGGACGTCATGGGCGAGATCTGGTCGGCCCGCGTACACGACGTTTCCGCGACCTCCGCCTGCCTTCAACTGGATCGCGAACTCGCCGGCAGGCTGGCTGATGGCCAGCCCGCTTCGTTGTGGGTTGAGCCGAACCAGGGCGCTCCGGTTCAGTTCGAAGGGCGCCTGCGTTTTCTCTCCACGGACGCTGGGCATCCGTCGCCGCAACTCACTTCAATGTCCTTCACCTGCGGTCCGGCGACGGGAGCCGCCGCTGGCTGATCCCCATTGCAGCACCGGGCACGGTTTGAGAAAGATGTGGCACCCGCGCTACCGAATCGCCGGGTGCCATGGGCAAGCAACAGCTTGCCCGTGTCCTTGGAAGAGCAACGCGCACGGGCAAACGAGTTTGCCCATGCCACCCGAAGAACTACGGTTGACAAAGCACTAGTGATCCGTTTTGGACAGCCGAGTTACGAAGCGGGTTTGCTCTTCGATATCACTCGCGGGTATCCGGTATACCCCTCCCTGCTCGGTGGTCAGCAGCACGTCGTCTCCATCGAAGCAGCACGCCTCCAGCTCGCCCACGCGCGGAATCCGTACGGTCCGGATCGGTTCATCCTCGCGGAGGGTGAGATCCGCATTGACCGGATGGCGCACCACCTGGTAGGCAGAAGCCGTCACCAGATATCGACCATCCTTCGACAGGTCCGCTCCGGTGATCCACCGCGCCTGTAGCGACTGAATCCTGGCGAGTTGCATGCGCCCCTCCGTCGCCGGGGACAGGTGGTAGATGGCTGAGTCCTTGCCGCCGGTCTTGCGAATCACAAAAAGATCCTCACCGCGCACGACCAGAGCCTCTGCATCGAACGGCTTATCGGGGTAGACGTACCGATAGGTCGCCGTCGGGGCGATCGGCTTGATCGGATTGGCGTGGGGATCCGGCTCGGTGAACCGGTAGATGATCCGCCCGCGGAGCCATCCGTAGTTGTTCCCGATATCCCCGACGTAGATGCACCCGTTGGCAACCGCCAGGTCCTCCCAGTCGAGATTGGGAGCCCCCGTCACCGGGATCGTAGCCAGCAGCTCGCCGTCGGCTTTGATCGCGTAGAGCGCCGCCGGATTTCCGGAGTCGCTGTGGGTCCAGAACACGCCCGGGTGCTTGCCGCTCTGGCCGATTCCGGACGATTCACGAATCACCTTCGTGTCCAGCCGACCCACCGGACGGAACTCCTTAATCGCTACCGGCGCGGGGCGCGGGCCGTCCCCCACGCCCATGCAGACGCTGAGCAACACCGCACCGAGTTGGCAGATCATGCAAGCCACCCTGTTGTCCAGTATCTACGCCCGGCTCCGCACGATGCTCCAGGGTGCGGGCCGCTCGGGGCTGACCCAATGGCGGGCGTGTCGGCGAAACGGCGGTAGGCCAAAGCGCCTGGTAGAGGCGTCAGCGGCGCTACGGGGTCTGGCCGTAAATCGCCGCAACACAAGGAGTTATGACTGGAGCCAGTGAGACTCGAACTCACGACCTTCTGCATGCCATGCAGACGCGCTCCCAACTGCGCCATGGCCCCGGATCGCAGAGCGTATTAGACACCATCGGGCTGATGTCGTCAATCGCCTGCAGGCGGCCTCCCTCCACCTCCTACGCATCCCCCACGCCAAGCAACCCGCCAAGAAGCTGGTCCAGAGTCGGTTCATCGCCGCATTCCGGGCAGCGCGTGCCGTACAGCCCCCTGAGGCTGTATCCGCATGAGCGGCAGTGGACCGAGTAGGACGATCGCTCCTGGTGCGGTACGTCCCGAAAACGCCAGGTGAGCATTGTTGCCATCATCCACCCGCCCCAGAAGATCATAGGCAGCACGATCGCCACCACGCTTAGCCAGTCCGATGACAAGAAAGGGCTTTTGTCGGTCAGAAGCTCGAACGAGAGCGGGGACGTCAAAGCGCAACCCAGGAATGCGGCACTCATTAGTGCCGTGATCCGAACCGTATCCTCCTGCCGTTCGATCACGGGACGCCACACCAGTATCCACGAAACCACCGCGACGGCGCCCCCAGCCACGCCTGCCAGGGCCGCGCAGGTCGAATCGAGGTCGAGTTCCGGGAATCCGTATAACGCGACGGCTGTCCCCCCCAAGGCCCAGATCGCGACGGAGACGCCGCCCCGATACCAGACACTTGAGCGGGTCATGGCCAAGCAGATCACCGCGGTCAGCAGTGCCCCCCAAATCCCGCAGACCAACATGCCGAAGATCACCTCCGAACCGTCCATATCGCTCACCACGTCTTCGCAGAACACGAAGGCGATCAAGTAGACCCCGACGACCACGGGTATCGTACCCAGCGACAGCAACACCCGTCGTGCAGAATCAGACATGGCTATTCTCCGTCGGACCACCGGACTAAGGCGCCCCCAACCCCACCAGCCCCAGGTAGCCAACCACACCCACACCCCAGTGATTCCCACGCTCTGGCCAAGTAGGAGTATCTCTTCGCTCACGCAGCCGGCGCTCCAAAGGGGCTGCCACAGCAGAGCCTGGGCGATGGGCACGGCTGTGGCGACGACGGTGCCGGCAAGTCTGCCCGCCGTCCAGACGACGCAGGCACGCCAAATGAATAAGGAGATGAACGTAACTCCGAAGGCGAGCAACAGCATCCACAGTTGCGGACTATCCAAACCGGCCACCGGCGAGCCCAGGGCGTCGTCGAGTGCAACCGTGATCGCCAGGGTGCTGCCGGGCACGATGGGAAACAGGGCCAGGGCGATCACCAGCCGCAAGGTGAGCGGCCCCACGCGTCGACCGGCGTTGGGAGGGGCCTGAGCCGCTGGAATGGCTGTCGCGCCTTGCAAGGGATGCGTCCTCTACCTATAAGAACCGCCATGAGTATTAGCACAACCATTGCCGAGCTTACCGAATATGTCGGCCAGACGGTTACTCTACACGGATGGGTACTGCGCAACACCCCCAAGGGCAAGCTGATCTTCGTCACCCTGCGCGACGGGACCGGACACTGCCAATGCGTGGTCGAGCGCGGAGACGCCAGCGAGTCCTTCTTCGAAGAAGCCAAACACCTCACCCAGGAATCCGCGATCGAGGTTACCGGATCGGTCTCGGCGGAGGAGCGGGCGATTGGCGGTTTCGAGGTGCGCGTCACGAACCTGCGCACGATCCAAGGCGCGGTTGACTACCCCATCACCCCAAAACCGCACGGGGTGGACTACCTGATGAAGCACCGCCACCTGTGGTTCCGCTCGCAGCGGCAGCATGTGATCCTGCGCATCCGGCACACGCTGGTGGACGCCATCCGCCGCTACTTCAACGACAACGGTTTTGTTCTGATCGACACACCGATCTTCGCCCCGGCGGCGGGGGAGGGTACCAGCACCTTGTTCGAGCTGGACTACTTCGGTGACCCGGTCTATCTGGCTCAGACCGGACAGCTGTACGTCGAGACGGCGTGCATGGCCCATCGCAAGGTCTATTGCTTCGGGCCGACCTTTCGAGCCGAGAAGTCCAAGACCCGCCGCCACCTCACCGAGTTCTGGATGGTCGAACCGGAGATCGCCTTCGCCAGCATGGACGATGTCATCGATCTGGCGGAGGACATGGTTTGCTCATTGGTAGAACGTGTCTTGGCGGATCATCGGGCGGACCTGGAGTTCCTCGGACGTGACGTGGAGGCTTTGGAGCGCACCCGGAAACCGTTCCACCGGATCAGCTACAGCGAAGCCGCCGAGATCCTGCGCGGTCCGCAAGCCAAGGAACTGTTGGAGAAGGACCTGGCGGAGAAGACCGCGGAAATCGAGGAACTCGGAAACAGGATCGACGAGCTGATCGAAACGGGCAAGACCGCCAAGAAGAAGTGGCAGCAGGAGAAGGCTGCTCAGCAAGAGCAGACTGCCCGCGAGCGGCGCACGGAACTCGAAGAGGAAGTCTCCAACATCCCGCAACACATGGAGCTGGCAGCCGGCTTCGAGTGGGGCAGCGATCTGGGCGGTTCGGACGAGACGATCATCTCGCGGTTGCACGTGCAGCCGGTGTTCGTGCATCGCTATCCCAAGGAGGTCAAGGCGTTTTATATGCGCGTCGATCGTGAGGACGACCGCCTGGTGGAAAACTTCGACATGCTGGCGCCGGAGGGGTTTGGCGAGGTCATCGGGGGGTCCGCTCGCGAGGAAGACTACGATGTTCTGCTGTCGCGGATTCGCGAGCAGGGCCTGCCGCAAGAACCCTACGAGTGGTATCTGGACTTGCGTCGCTATGGCAGTGTCCCCCACGGCGGGTTTGGTCTGGGGGTGGAGCGGACGCTGGGGTGGCTGTGCGGGTTGAAGCACGTGCGGGAGACCATTCCCTTCCCGCGGATGATGGGGAAGTTCTATCCCTAGCTAGAACCTATCCCGGAACTCAGAACTCGATGAGGAGATAGTGCGTGTCCCCCCAACCGAAGACGCTGTTTGGCCATCCTCTCGGTTTGTACGTCTTGTTCTTCACCGAGATGTGGGAGCGGTTCAGCTTCTACGGGATGAAGACCCTGCTCATGCTCTACATGATCAACCACTTCTTCTGGACGCAGGAGGATGCCTCGCACCTGATGGGCACGTACACATTCCTGGCCTACGCCTTGCCGGTGGCGGGTGGCTTCGTCGCCGACCACTGGCTTGGCTCCAAGCGCTCTGTCCTGGTCGGCGGAATCCTGCTGTCGCTCGGCCACATCGTTATGGCCTTTGAAGAAATGTGGTGCTTCTATACGGCCCTGGGCCTCATCATCGCAGGCGTCGGTCTCTTGAAGCCGAACGTCTCCACCCAGGTGGGCAGCCTCTACAAACCGGGTGATCCGAGACGCGACGGCGCGTTTACGATTTTCTATATGGGCATCAATCTCGGTGCCCTGTTCGGCCCACTGCTCTGCGCCTGGCTTCAGGTGAACTACGGCTACAGCTACGGCTTCGGCGCCGCGGGCGTCGGGATGATCTTCGGGTTGATCGTCTATGCCATTGGCCAGCGCAAGCTCGTCGAGTTCCAGCAGGGCGGCGCGGAGACGGAGCCCGCAGAACCGGAGAAGCCGGTTCCGGCGGAACCGTTCGCCGCACTGCATCCGCCCCACGTCGTGAGGGATCGCATCATCGTCTTGCTGGTCGTGTTTGCCTTCATCATTCTGTTCTGGACGGCCTTCGAACAGAGCTACAACGCCATGCTCGTTTGGGCCGACAAGCACACCAATCTTCGACTTCTCTCCACCGAGCCGGCGCCGATCACGCTGGACGTCGCTGCCGTTGCTGATGCCGGCGGCGCTGCGGAGGTGAGCCAGCCGACCACCGGCCTCTGGCAAGGGGTGAAGGACTGGTTCAGCGACCCAAGCATGACTTCGGGCCAAACCCAGTCGATCAACCCCTTCTTCATCATCACGCTCGCGCCGGTGTTCGCGCTTCTTTGGTTGTGGCTGGATCGGCGCAAGCTCCAGCCTTCCACCCCGACGAAGATGGCGTTTGGCCTGGCGATGATTGCGGTTGCGTTCGGCGTCATGTGGCCGGCGGCGCAGAGTGAAGGCGGACCGAGCGAAGCCCCGCTCGCCGCCCTGCCAAGCGTTATCAGTGTGGACGAGGATGGGCGCCTGTTCACGATCGAGGTCGATGAAGCGAGCGAGGCGGACGGTGTGTCCGACGCGGATGACGCAGAACAGGTATTCTATGGCGCAACGCGCCTGCGCTACGACGCTGAGCGAAAGGTGCTGCGCATGGGCGGCGTCTTGCCCGATCTGGACCGCCTCAAGATCCTCTCCGAGACCGCGCCGCCCGACTTCAGAAGTGCGATCAAGGCGATTGCCGAGAGGTCCGCCGACTTGAAGAAGAAGGAAGAACTGACCGAGATCCTCGCGGACGCGCCGGCCGGTTTCGCCGTCGTTGGCGCAGAGGCACAGAAGGCGGCGGCTTGGGATGCTGAGACGAAAACGCTCACGGTCAAGCAGCAAATCGGCCCGCGTGCCGAAGCTGAACTCCTTGCCACTACGGCCGATCCCGATCTCAAGTTAGCTGTGGATGAAGTCTATCTGAAATCTTCGGAGCACCGCGTGACCGTCTGGTGGCTCATTCTCTTCTTCATGTGTCTGACCATGGGCGAGTTGTGCCTGTCCCCGGTAGGCCTGTCGCTGGTGACCAAGCTCGCCCCCGCGAAGCACGTCGGCCTCTTCATGGGCGGGTGGTTCCTTGCCACAGCCGTTGCCGAGGGCGCGGCAAACATGTTCGGCGCTTACTGGGGCAAGATGACGCCGGCGAACTACTTCCTGATCTTTGTGGTCATGTGTGGCGTGGGGGCGTTTCTGCTGGCGATCCTGATTCGTCCGTTGAAGCGCATGATGCACGGGGTCCAGTAGCGGTCCGTCTTCCTTGTCAGAGGCCCAAGCACCAGCGCGGGCTCAGCGGCGCGATGCCGCCAAGCCCGTAGCGGGTGCTTGCTTCGTGGCGTTGACGCGGGTGGTCCGTTCTGACCCGTCGCTTGCGCTCCGGGCTCTGTTAGCGGCGGACTCGTCGCAGCAGGGCGATACCACCCATGCCCAGTAGTGCCAGCGAGCCCGGCTCGGGGGTTATCAGTTTCAGCTCGACGCCGTTGTTCCAGTAGTGACAATCCGGGTCCATGCCGATGCCGATGCGCTCGTCGGCAAGGTAGCCGTTCAGGGCAACCAACTCGTCCGCGGTGAAGACGTAGGTCAGGTCTTGCGGCGTGGTCGGCAGATCCTCGTACGTTACCAGGTGGGTCGGCGCGGGAACCCTGCCCGCAAAGTTGTCTCCGCCACGCTGGTTGTCGTAGTACTGCCGAAAGCCCAGTTGGGCCCAGTCCAGCAGGTGAACATAGAGATCGTTGGGGTTGCTGTCCCAGTTGCGGATGTCTTCGAACGTAAGCTCGGCGTACACCACGTGCTCGTTTGCAGGAAGCGTGACGTCGATCCCCCATTCATAGACCCAGTGGTGATCCAGATCGCTCATGTCCTCGGGATCGGGCGAGAACGTAAACGTGTCGCCCGCCGCGAAATGCGGAGCCCCCAGTAGCAACAGCGATAGCACAAGACCTCTAGCGTACATAATCTCTCTCCCTCGATCTGCGGGATCGTCCCGTGCCGTTCATGGAGCAGCTACGTCGACGTCCTCAAGTACACATCTGCAGAGCGGAGCCATTCAGATATGGTGCTCTCTCTCTCCCCGCTGCACGTTAGGCAGGCTATGCACCGGAATCAAGCCTGTTCTGCGCCGGGGGCCGGGGAGGCACGCAGGCGGACTCCTTGTGGCCGATAGGAAGGCGCTACGGACGTGGCGGCGGGAGGGTATGCCCGGATAACGCAGGTCCAGCCGAGACCCGGTACCGTCATGATCGGACCGTTCCGTGGCGTGCGGGTCTACCAGAGTCCGTATCCGGCGAATCCGATCACGGCGGCCAGTATAGGAGTGATGATCCATCCCAGGCCGATGTTGCGTAGTACCTTGGCGTGCAGGTCGCCG
Organism: bacterium; assembly: GCA_024231775.1. Lineage (GTDB taxonomy): Bacteria > Planctomycetota > Phycisphaerae > UBA1845 > UBA1845 > JAAEQG01. The sequence continues at coordinate 11,105 of JAAEQG010000808.1, read as the reverse complement.
CCGCGCATGATCGCGACACCGAGTACCCCACCGACCACGGCCTGTGAGGTGGACACCGGTACCCCGATCACCGCAAACACGTGTACGGTGACCGCCTCGGCGGAGACCGCCACCAACGCCGCAAAAGCGTCCAGGCGGATCAGACCGCCGCCAACGGTTTGCATGACCCGCCCGCTGTAGGTCAAAATGCCCAGCGCAATCGCGGCGGCACCGATGAAGTTAAGCCACTCCGTCGATGCGACCAGCCCACGACCGTAGAAGACCCCGGTCACGTTGGCTACGTTGTTCGCACCAAGAGCATACGCGCCGTAGATCCCCGCCACGATCAGTCCATGCCACAGGATGCGATCACGAGTCAGCATCGAGATCGGGAGACGGCGCAGGGCGAGCCCATAGATCTGGTACAGGGCGAGTGCCACCAACATGGCGCCGGCGGGCGTGGCTATCCAGCAGAGCACGATCCGTGCGAGTGGCGCAGGGTCCACCCCGCCGGTCCAGAAGCTCACCCCGATGATCCCGCCGACCACCGCCTGAGTCGCGGAAACGGGAAGCCTGAGGAGGGTCATCAGCGTGACCGCCAGGGCTCCCGCCAGAGCTGAGGCGGAAGCCGCCCCCAGTCCCTCCGGCGTGATCGCCCCGAGCGTTTCCAGCCCGGCGCTGCCCTGCAGCATGGCTCCGGCGATCACCCCCGCGGAAGCAAGCAGCGCGGCGGTGCGATAGCGGATCACTCGAGAAGCCACCGCGGTGCCGAATACGTTCGCGGCGTCGTTGGCTCCGATTGACCAACCCAGAAACAAACCCCCGCCAAGCCACCACATCATCAGGTCTCGCGCTTGATTGCGATGATGCGAATGCGGTCGGAGGCGTCCTCCGCACGGTCCGCCAGGCCACCTACGTCCATGACCAGATCGCGGTACAGGATCTTGGGAAATCCCTCCAACGCCGAGGTGAAGATGCGTTCGGTCAGTTCCATTTCCGCACGGTCGGCTTCGCTTTCGAGATGGTCGACGCGGTTGCTCAGCTCCACGGCGGCGTGATGATCTTTGAACAGTACGTTCACCCCCTCGAACATGGCAGTGGTGCATGCCTCGACGCTGGCCACCAAAGCCCGGAAACCCTCGCCCAGGTCCGGAGCCGGTGGACCGATGTGCTGGCTGACGATGCGGCGCATGATCGCCTCGGCGCGGTTGGGTACCTTGTCCACAGCCTCCACCAGGCCGAGGATGTCTCCGCGCGACTCGGGGAACAACGCCTTTCCATAGAGCAGCAGACAGAGTTCTCGGCGGGCGTCGTCCGCCCGTGATTCCGCCGCCGCAACCCCATGCACGATGTCCGCGACCGGTTCCGCTCCGCCCAGCCACACCTCCATGCCCTCGACGAAGCAGCTCACGCTCGCCTGGGCATGCTCCACGTAGGAAGCGATGAGGCCTTCCACCGCGTGCTGCCTGCTACCGAAGATCACCGCATACCTCCAAGTTCCGCCCACTCCCCCGCGGTTTCAGGTTCCGGACCGCTGGTGCCGTGTCGCCCGATCTTCCGCGGGTTGTCCGAGCCGCGCCCGTCAGGAAGCGGTCTCCCAGGGGCGGCTGATCCTGCGCCCAACCGCTCCCTCACGGTCGCGGCTCGGTTTACTCATCGAATCAAGCATGGCGCAGCGCTAGGGGGCGACGCATAGCCGGTTTTTTCCCGCCGATTTAGCGTTGTACTGAGCTCGATCCGCCAAGTCCAGCAGATGCTGACCCGACTCCGCGCCGTCACGCCGCATGGAGGCGATGCCCGCGCTGATCGATACCGGCGGATCCACCCCCAGAGTGCTCGCTCGCTGCCGGTAGAGACGTACCAGACGTTCCACGATTGTGGCGGCTTCCTCGGGCGTTGTGTCCGGTAGAATCAGGACGAACTCGTCCCCGCCATAGCGCACGCCAAGATCTGTCGGACGCAGGGTGCCGCGCAGCAGATCACCCAGGAAACGCAGCATCTCGTCGCCTGCTGCATGCCCCATGGTGTCGTTAAGATTCTTGAAGTTGTCCAGATCCAGCATCACCGCACTCAGTTCGGACTGCCTGCGTTGCAGAGCCTCAAACACCTGCTCCAGACGGTCCTCCAGCAGGCGACGATTGCCCAGACCGGTCAGCGGATCCAGCCATCCGGCCCGCTCGGCCCGTTGCAGCATGTTGTTGATCTGACGGGTCTGGTCCTCCACCCGCGAGTCCATGGTGCGCTCCAAACGCGTGGCCCGCTCTTCCGATTGGCGGGTACACCCGAGTAGATCCTCCAGCGCCCGGGCGATATGTCCGAGCGCGTCCTCACGCTTCGCGGACCATTGACTGAGCCCGGTCGCCTGACGAGTTGCCGCTGCCCTCGCCAAGCTGTGCAGCGGGCTCCAATACCGCAGCCACAGCCAGCGTCGCCAGTACAGGAGTATTGCCAGCCCGGCCATGCCCACCGCCGCCGCCAGCCACACACACGACAGCACCGACACGCCACCGTACCACGCCTGGCGGGCGAACAGAACGATTCCTACGCCGTGAGCCTTCTCGCCGACGTCTCGCATTCTGCCCGCCACGCTCCACCAGGATTCCGTTCGGTCATTGAACGGGTGGCTGAGCGTCTCAACGGCGAGGCCATCCTCGGGTACGCCCGCGAAATGGAACTCTGGGGTAACCACGTCGCGCGGAATCTGCGCGATGGCTTGGCTGGACTCGTCCACCAGAACGGCGGCGCGAACCTCTTCTTCCTGCAGGACGGTCCAGGCCCATCGGCGGAATGGCGCCGCCAGAGGATGTTCTCGAGCTTGCTCTGGAGCTGATGTGTCGCGTAACTCATGGGTTGCGTAGTCCGTCAACCGGGTCTGCCCCAGGCGTACGAGCATCTCGAGGTGATTGCGCTGCGCATGGGTGTGCTGCCCGTGCAACAGGAGCACGTGCACGACGACGGGCACCAGCACGATCAGGGAGAGAGATGCGACGCCGGCAAGAACCGAGGACTCCGGATTCCGGGGTGGTGGGGTAGTTTGCTGGCCACGATCCAAGTGCATTCCTCCCGGTGCACCGTTGGCGCACATGATGCTTCGCTGTCCCTTGAGTATCGGAATGCTCTGGAGTTGGGTCTCCCCGTCCACGCGTATTGGGCTGTGGACCTCTCCGGGCGTGCGGGGGCGATAATGCGTAACCTATGCTGTAGCCATAAGATAGGACTGTTCTGGCCCCAATCTGGGGAATGCGCTTGGATTCGGGTGTGAATCAAGGTAAAATGTAATAGTTAGATGGTTGCTTTGCGAGAGCGGAGACAGCGGGCGTGCACCTAGGGGGAAACCCTGGGTCGCGAACCTGTAGGGGTCGTAGCTCCGCAGAGCGGCAGACGAGTTTTTACAGGGCTCGGGGAACGATGGTAGCCCACGGATCGAAAAAACCCGTAGGGCGGTCGGCGTTTACGCTGGTCGAATTGCTGGTGGTCATTGCCATCATCGCCATCCTCCTGTCCCTGCTGGTCCCATCATTCCGGCGATTCCGCGAGCACGCCCGGGTGGTCGCCTGCCAGAGCTACATGGGCTCGATAGGAAAGGGACTGCTCAATTATGCCCTCGACCTCGACACCTTTCCGATCACGTCGGATTCCCGGGGGAACCCGATAAGCTGGCGATACGGCGGGTGGACAGGAAGCAACGCGAGGTTTTGGAAGAACCGTTTTAGTGGCGCGTTTCACATTCCAACGCCCGAACGCCCGCTGAGCGCGTACATGTTTCGTGACCTCGGCTTGCGCGAATCTACCCGTCTGCCGGCGTTTCGCTGTCCCTCGGAGCGGCTGTCACAACGTGCTGCCTTGGGGATTGGAGCTGATGAGACCCCGGCGTACGAGGACATCGGTACGAGCTATCACTTGAACTGGCAGTGGTTCGAATCTCAAACTCTGTTGCCCGGTGCACCGTACTCTCAGAACCGCTGGGTACATCGTGTGCCGCGCGGCGAGCGCATCTGGTGGAAGTACATGCAGCGCAACGCGTCGAGGTTCGTGACCCTGTTGGAGGATCCCGCGGACTACGCGTTGCGCCACCGGGAACGCGTCGTGGGAAATCACGTGAAGTTCTCCAAGCACAACTTCGCCTTCCTCGACGGGCATGCCGAGTATCTGCAAGCCGACACCAGACACTTGCGCGAATCCGGCTGGACGGTGATTGACGAAGACCCGCCGTACAAGGAGTGGTGGGTCGACTGAGCTCCCCACCCGCTATTCCTCCCTCACTTGCGTCAGATACATGAGCACGTCATCGTGTCCCTTGCCGCGCTGGGTGGTAGGGCATGGTCCGTTCCGATTGACCGGGCGCGGTTTGCCGCCACAATGGCGGACCGAGCCCATGGACATGATCGTTACGGAGAACCTGACCAAGATATTCCCCCTGCCTGACGGCGGTGACAAGAGGGCTGTGGATGGGCTCAGTTTCTCCGTTCCCCAAGGGCAGGTCTACGGGCTGCTCGGACCGAACGGGGCGGGAAAGACCACTACGCTGCGGGTGCTCAGTGGTCTAATGGCTCCGACAACCGGCCGAGCCATCGTCGCCGGGCATGACGTCGCCACCGATCCGGTCGCGGCGAAGCGCGCCATCGGTTTTCTCACGGCGAACACCGGTCTGTACAAGCGTCTGTCGGCGCGCGAGTTGTTGATCTACTTTGCCGAGCTTCACGGGATCAGCGGCCAGCGGGCTGCCGAGCGCGTGACCCATTTGATCGGCTGGTTGGACATGGGCGACTTCGCCGACCTGCGTTGCGGGGTGCTTTCCACCGGGCAGCGCCAGCGGGCGAACATCGCCCGAGCGTTGGTCGCCGATCCGCCCATCCTGGTCATGGATGAGCCCACCCTGGGACTGGATGTGCTCAGTAACCGGGTGATCCTCGACTTCATCGCCCGCGAACGCGACGAAGGCAAGACCGTGCTGCTCTCCACGCACTATCTCGACGAGGCTGAATCCTTGTGCGACTGCATCGGGTTGTTGCACAACGGTGCGCTGGTGGCCGAGGGTTCGCTGGAAGCGCTGCGCTCCCAGATCGGCGAGGAGCGTCTTAGCGACATCTTCCTGCGGGTGGTGGGTGCGAATGTCCCTCGTACGGAGGGACGTCGATGAGCGTCCGGGGTCGCATCTGGGTGATCTATGTCAAGGAACTCGTGGATATTCTCCGCGATCGGCGCACGCTGGTTGCGATGGTCGTGGTTCCGGTCCTGCTCTACCCGCTATTGATGCTCGGCTCGGTGCAGGCGATCAGCCTTCAGGAGGGCAGCCTGAGACAGGACACCGTCATCATCGCCACGCCCGACGCCGGCCAGAGAGCTTTCCTGGAACGCCTGATCGGCGAGTACAACGTAGCGGCGGAGGCGTCCCAGGATGCGGCGACGAACGGAACGGGAGACGTACCCGCACTGCAATTGCTGCATGTACGGGTGCTCGACGCTTCCCGTGATTTCGGTGATCCGCGTGAGCTGAAGGACCTGGTCCGCGCCCGGGCGGTCCACCTCGGCGTGCGGATCCGCGGGCACGAGCGCTTCCACCCCCTGCGTGGGCATCTGCACTTTGATATCGAATGCGATTCGGAGGAGGCCCGCAGTGGGGCGGCGGTCAAGCACCTGGAGGAGGTCATTGCGTGGGCGGCGAAGAAGCTTAAAGCCAATCGACTCGGGGAACTGGGCATCTCGCCCGAGTTGCTCGAGCCGATCAGCATCAGTCGCGTAGACCTGCCCACCGCGGGTTCCGTGCTGAGTCAGATTCTCCCGCTGATCCTGGTGTTGATGACCATCACCGGAGCGATCTACCCAGCTATCGACCTCACCGCCGGCGAGCGCGAGCGGGGGACGCTCGAAACGCTGATGGTCTGTCCCGTCCCGGTGATCCAACTGGTGGTGGGCAAGTTTCTGGTGATCACCACAATCGCCATTCTGGGGGCGGTGCTCAATCTGGCGAGTATCTCCGCGACGGTGTACTTCGGAGGGTTCCAGGCGGTGCTGGCGGGTTCGGAGGACGCGACCTTCCCCTTCGCGGTGTTCCCGGTCATTCTGGCTGCCCTGATTCCGTTCGCGGTGTTCTTCTCCGCGGTGATGATCGCGGTGTGCAGCTATGCCCACACTTTCAAGGAAGCTCAGAACTACATCACCCCGATCATTCTCGCCGCGCTGGTGCCCGGCGGGATCGCCGCTCTTCCCGCCAGCAAGCTGGCCGGCCCGATGCTGGTCATGCCCGTAGCCAACATGGTCCTGCTGACCAAGGAGCTGCTGCTGGGAGCGTCGGAAGGACAGATCATCGGGGGCAATGTTACCTGGACGTCTCTGGTCTGGGTGTTGACCTCGACGGTGCTCTACGCCGCCGCTGCAGTAGCGGTCGCGGCTAAGATCTTCGGTACGGAGTCGGTCATCTTCGCCGACACCGGCTCGATTCGCTCGGCGTTTGCCCGGCGCCTGTTTCGCCCGACGCGGTTTCCCAGCGTGTCCATGGTCGCCCTGGTCACCGCCTTACTCTTTCCCGCATGGTTCTACCTTCAGTCCAGCCTGTCCACCGCCGCGGCCGGCGACTTCGTCCGAGTGTTGCGGAGCACGGCGGTGTGGCTGCCGATCCTGTTTGTCGCAGCCCCCCTGGCGGTCTTGTGCTACTGGAAGGTAGCCGTCGCCGATACCTGGCGTCTGCACGGCTGCGGAGTGAGGTTCTTCGCGGCTGCTGTTCTCATTGGCGCCGGAGCCTGGGTATTGCTGCACGAGCTGTTCGTGTTGCAGTCTCACCTGATTCCGGTTGGCGAGCAGCTCTACCAGGCGGAGAGCGAGTTCGTCGCCGCGTTGGGCACCCTGGCGCCGTGGGTCGCGCTGATGATGATCGCGGTGATTCCCGGGATCGGCGAAGAGCTGTTCTTCCGTGGGTTCCTGATGAGCGGGCTGATCGGGACCGGCCGTAAGTGGACCGCCATTTTCGTGTCAGCATGCGTGTTTGGGGTCTTCCATTTCACGATCTTGAAGCTGGCCAACACGGTGCTGCTCGGGGTAGTGTTGGGGTACGTTTGCTGGCAGGCTCGCTCGATCTGGCCAGCCTTGATCGCGCATGTACTGCACAACGGGTTCGCCGTACTCCGTGCCCAGATCCCCGCGCTGTCCCAGCGACTGGGGCAGGATCCCGAGCATCCCCTGGCCCACCTTCCGGCGGAGGTGCTCGTCGGCGGTGTGCTGCTGACGGTTCTGGGAATCGCAGCCTGTCGCACAGCGCAGCCAAGGGGCGACGTCGGCTGAGTGCGGTTAGCCTATTCGGCGGACGGATGCTTCCCTTCTGCTGATTCGTGAGGGGCCGCTTCTGGAACGGCGGTGGCAGGACGCGGGCGCAGCTGGGTCTCCAGGATGTACTCGCCGTCACCGCCCTCGCCCACCAGGTACCGCGCACCATCGTCCGGCTCGAACGACAAGCTGCCATCAGGCAAGACCTCCGAGGCGGGCTGGGTCGTTGGCCCGTCGGCCATGCGCTTCGGCTTGACTGGACCAGCCCCATGGAGATCGACCTGGGACGGCAGGCACAGCATGTGCGTTCGGGTGTGCCCAGGCCCCAGATCGAACGCATGCACGCCGATTGTGTACCGTAGCCCCCGATCCAGCCGACTCGTTACCTGGAATGTAACCTGAGCCGACTTTGGGCGGCCGAACATCTGCACTGCGTAGTACTTGCCCGGCCGATTGCCCCGGGCGACGCCCACGCCGATCTCCTGCAGGGCGCCGTCCAGCATGTTGCGGCGGTGTCCAGGTGAGTCCTTCCACTCGCGGCAGAAGCGCCTGGCTAGTCCCCGGGTGACGAACCGAGTCGAGCTGTAGAGATAGGCAATGTTCTCGGAGATAACGCAGTAGTCGTACTGCTGAGCCGCGGCGCGGTCTGCCGGCTGTCGTCCGTCCGCGGTGTGCGTGCACCGGTCCACTCGGGCCATATGCGCGGCGAACTTCCGGGCAGCTCGGGTCAACTCCGGGCTGGTGCGCAACTCGGCTCGCTGGTGCTCAACTCGAAACTCGTTGGTGCGGTCGATGATCAGCTCTTCCACGCGGCGCAGATCCACCCTGTTGTCCGCGAGCCCTATCGAAGCAGCCGCAAGAAGCATCCCCGCACGGAGAGCGGTCACGAACATGCCCGTACACATCTTCTGGTCTGGGAGAACGCCGTTGAGGAAGTGCCACCGCCGTCTGGATTATACTCCGACAAGAGAAGCGGGTCCAACCAGGGCCGATTGACGCTCTCCGTCCGTTTCGGACGGATCAGAGCGTGAGCCCCAACTGCAGAGCGGCTGCGTCCACGGTCTGGTCGATGAGCGTGGCGATGGTCATCGGCCCGACCCCGCCGGGTACAGGAGTGATAAGGGAAGCCGGTTCGAGGGCTCCTTCGAAATCGACGTCCCCGACATTGCCCTCGTTGTATCCCGCGTCAATCACCACCGCCCCGACCTTGATCCACCCGGCCTGGACGAAACGCGGTTTGCCGACCGCGGCGATGACCACGTCCGCTCCGCGCACGATGGACGGCAGGGAACGCGTGCGCGAATGACACAGGGTGACGGTTGCATGGGCATTGATCAGCATGGAGGCCATCGGCCGTCCAAGAATCGGGCTGCGGCCGATTACTGCGGCGTAGGCGCCGTCCAGCTCGACGTTGTACTCCCGCAGCAGCCGGATGATCCCCGCGGGCGTGCAGGATGCGAAGGCCGGCAACCCCAGGATGGTCCGCCCCAGCGTACCTGAGGTGACGCCGTCAACGTCCTTTTCGATGGGAATGGCTTCAAAGGCAATCTGCTTCTCGATGGGTTTGGGCACCGGATGCTGCACGAGGATGCCGTGAACTGCGGGATCGTCCGCCAGCCTACCGATCTGCTCCACCAGTTGCTCCGTTGTGGATCCGGCGGGCATCTCGATCCGCACCGGGCGCATTCCGACCTCCTCGCAGCGCTTGCGTTTCATGCGCGTGTAGGTGATCGAGGCAGGGTTGTCGCCCACCAGAACGGTGGCCAGTGCGGGCGTTACCCCGGTTGCGGACTTGATTCGTTCGACCTTGGCAGCCGCCACCAGCAACACGCGCTTGGCCAGCCGACGACCGTCCATGAGCTTCACTCGATTGGCTTCCGTCATGCATCCAGCTTAGCTGCTCCGCCAGGCGCTGTCACCCGGCGTCCTGGCCTCCGGTATCGCCCACGACGCATTCTCCATCGGAGCCTCGAGCGCAGGCGAGCGGACCCAGGCTCCGCAGCTTCGCGCGCGACCTCCGCCGGAGTTTGGGCTTGTGTGCTGACAGGAGGGAGGTTGGTCGCACCCGGCGCAACAAAAAACCGCCCGCGCGTCGAGTGAGGTGGACGACGCGTGGGCGGTAACGTTAGTTATACGGAGCCCTTGCTCTCTCATCCCCCGAAGAAGGAGGCGCCGATCCCCGGAGGGAGCGGGTACCGTATAGGACCATCATAGCGACCTCGATCCAGCGATTCAAGTCTGGATTCTCCAGGTCGTGTGACGATGGAAATCGGGTAGCCTGCGCCCTGACTGTGGCGGCCACGAAAGACGAGGCGACGAGGGTCCGAATCGCTCCTATAATCGTCCCCAGGCTCGCCTCGGTCCCCCGAGGACCGAATTCCCCCCCCGCAAGTAACGGCGGGACAGGCCCAACGAGGCTGCTAATGGCGATTGTGGCTGGAATCGATGAAGCCGGATACGGGCCTCTGCTCGGTCCCCTGGTAGTGAGCGGCGCGGCGTTCGAGGTGCCGGATGAGCAGGCGGACGCTTGCCTGTGGAACACGCTGAGTGCCAGCGTGACTCGGAGCATGGCCCGCAAGGACCTGCGCCTGCCCATCGCTGACAGCAAGAAGCTGTACTCGACCAAGCTGGGCTTGGGAGCGCTCGAGCGGACCGCGCTGGTCATGCTGGGAGCTGCCGGGCGGCGGCCTAAGACCAGTCGCCGGTTGCTCGATTTGCTGGCCCCTCGGTCTGGTGCGTGCTTGGCTGAGTATGTTTGGTATGACGAGTTCGATGCGCCTCTCCCCACCCGCTGCACCGAGGGGGAAGTCGCCACCCGGACCAACGCGATAAAACGCGACCTGGCGGACCAGGGATCGCGGCTGATGGGGGTGTTTTGTGAACCGCTGATGGAGGGAGAGTTCAACCGCCTGGTCGCCCGGGTGAAGAACAAAGCGGTAGTCACGTTGAATCTCGTGCTGTGCGTGGTCCAGCGCATCTGGGCGCGCAGCGCCGATCAGCGGGTGATTGTCTACATCGACCGGCAGGGTGGAAGGACGCATTACCAGCAAGCGATCATGACCGCCTTCGAGGGGACCGAGCTGCGCATCGTGGAAGAGAGCGATGCCCGCAGCGCTTACGAGCTGACATGTGGTGCGGTCCAGCGACGGCTGGAGTTCGTCACTCAGGGAGAGACCCACCATCTGCCCGTAGCCCTGGCCAGCATCTACAGCAAGTACCTCCGCGAGCTGTTCATGGCGGCGTTCAACCGCTATTGGGCGAGTCAGGTTTCGGGGCTGAAACCAACCGCCGGGTACTACACAGATGCTCAGCGCTTCCTGGGTGATGTCGCCAACGTTCTTGCGACCTTGAAGATCAACCGGGACCTGCTGGTTCGGTCTCGTTGAACCGGGGATGCGCACGGCCGGTCAGCCCGTGGTGATACGCTTCGCGGATAGAAGCTGCGCGTTGTTCAGGACCTGTCACGGTTGCGTTGCGGGTGGCATGGGCAAACTTGTTTGCCCGTGCGTCAGTGTCGCGCTACACGGGTAAGCAGAGCTTACCCATGCCACCCAACACCGGTTGCGGATCACCTGTCGAACGGGCTGAGGCCAGCGCGAGAACCAACCAGAATACGTCTGACACCACGATTGCGTGGCGGCAGGCGACTCTGCCGATCGAGGAACGCCGTCCAAAGGTGGTTGTTCAGTGATCCAATCGCCAGCACGGGGTACGTGGGCGGACCGGGGTCCATGACAGTTTAGGCGGGCTGATTCGGCCCACGGCGCGTCTATGATTCCAACGCATCGAGAAGCCCCAACGGGGCGTCATAGATCAGCCCAGGGCAACGCCCTGGGGCTTCGTGACCGAGACAGACTCAAGCCCTG
>JAAEQG010000807.1 GCA_024231775.1 bacterium | reverse complement strand
GATCGTTACGGGCGGGTGCGCAGAGTTGCCAGCGGAGGCGCCAAGAGCGGCGGGCCGCAGATGGACCTCACCTTCACGGCCGACGCCCAGAACAGGCAGGGGACCGGGCCCTTGGCGAACGTCAGGTTTGGTGACGGTTCCGAGGCCAACTTCGACTATGACGAGCGCTTCAATCTCGAAACTTCCAGGGGCCCGAGTGGTGCAGTGGCCAAGGCCAAGTACGACGAGTGGGACCGTGCGGTGCGCCTTATCGAGGGTGGCTTCGACGGAGGCGTCCTGGTGCCGGTAGGTTCCGGCTCTTGCCCCTCAGCCTGGGAAGCGGTCGACGGAGGTCTGCACACAGATCGCGCCTTTGACGCTGCCGGTCACGTGGTTCTGCAGCGCCAATGCCAGGACTTCATCGACATCGGCGGCGACGTCAGCGTGCGGTGGGTGCAGAACACCTTCGTCTACAACGACCGCGAGCAGCTCGAGGAGGTGTATCAGACAAACCTGGCCTCACCGGGCGCACTCGGCCAGGTTGAAAGTGGCGAGCAATTG
>JAAEQG010000806.1 GCA_024231775.1 bacterium | reverse complement strand
CTATTTTTTCGTGGCCCCAATCAGGCCCGAGGACCGGGGTGCGGCCTTAGGCGTCGCTTTTCCCTGTCCTGATAGCGATTTTGATCGCACCGACTATCCCGATTTTACCAGAAACGCGGGGTGGCTGTCAAGGACCTGCTGCGAGAATCGCGAGATTCGTCAAAATCGGTGTCCCTATTACACCGCCGGGAGGTATTAGGCCCTAATCTCCTGAGGGGGTTCTCGGTCTACTGAGCCCAGATTGGCTGCCGGGACGGCGCGACGGAGGTTTTTTGGGGGCCCTGGGGTGAGGCCGAAGGCTCGAAACGCGTCCCTACGCGCACACCGCGACCGACTCGGTAGCCAATGGCGGCAAAAAACGACCCGGTCGAAGATCGGAATGGGGTGCGCCACTGGCTACAGACTGCTGATTCGTTACAGGAACTCGGGATCGAGCACCAACTGGAACTCGTGCGACGCTTCCGCCCGGGGCTGCCGGTGCTCCGACTCGCGATACTCGGGGTCCGGGACGAGTTCGAGATCGCGCAGCTCGCTCGATGGGTTCGATCCCTCCAAGATTGGATCGACGACCGGCGGTGCGCGCGGGCCGGCGTTGGTGCGCAGCGCGCCTTCCCACAGCCCGCAGTGGCGGAGGATCCGTTCGATCACATCGGCTTGGCAGCGCTCGATGAAACTAACGACCTTCATCTGGCCACCGCAGTGGGGGCACTCGAGCGGGTCGACTTCGTAGACGCGCTTGATCAACCT
>JAAEQG010000805.1 GCA_024231775.1 bacterium | reverse complement strand
TGGGATCGGCCAATCGTAGGTGCAGTAGGTCACCGCCATCTTCATGTTGCCGTCTGCGGTGCCGCCTTTTCCCCACCGCCCATTCACAAACTTCTCATCGAGCATCTTGTGGAGCATCACGATGATATCGTCTTTCGCCGGATCCAATCCCTTGGCGCGGACGACTTCGGCGTGACTTTTTATTTCCTTGCCCAGGAGGTTGCACACCTGATAGGTGTTACCGTTCCAGTTCTTGGCGTTGAAGCTCTTGATCGCGGCCTCTATGGTGGGCAGCGGATCGCCGCCATGCAAGCCTCCCGGAGGCAGTGAGTAGCGATCAGCGGTGAAGACCCGGTTGCGGCTGATCCAGTCATAGCTGTGGCTGAGATAGGCCGGGTCTGTCCTGGGGGCACCGCGGGCGGGACCGTTCAGGAGATTTGTTTTGGGGTCAATGTGTTCGTTGATCCCGCTGATCCATTCGTCCATGACCTTGTCTTCGTTCTCGAGCCAGGGCGGTTCAAATCCGAGCGCCCGCAGTTCGCCGTAATACGCAAGGCAGTCCGAACTGGTCGCCCACAACGAGTATTCCTTGTCGCCCAGTTCGTACTTGAACAGCCAGCGTCCCGGTTCAGCGCGCGTCGCCTCGAAGAATGTCCACGAGCGCCGCAGGCGGGCGGCCATCTCGCTGAAGATATCCTCGCAGCCGACCCGGCCGGTGAACGGCGAGACCGGTACGACCATCTTCTCCAGCGGGAAGACTTGCCGGACCTCGGGGTCGAAGTAATAGACGAGCTGGCGCGGCCACCGGTCGGCGGGCATGACGATGTGCGCCCGGCCCGTA
>JAAEQG010000804.1 GCA_024231775.1 bacterium | reverse complement strand
TGTATCTGTGCGGCGGGCGTTGGTAGGGAGCGCCGTAACCGTGCCCGCGATGCCCATATAGGGCGCTCGCACCGCTCGCACTCGTGCTCCCACCGTCAACGGCGTCCCGATCTGTACATCGGATGGCGGCAGCGCCTCGGCAGGTAAAGGGATGATGATTTCGGGACGTATTACGGGCCAACGCGCTTGGGTTCGCGCGCTGACCGAAACATCCCGCCCCTCGTGTGTCTTGAGCAATTGAAAGATCGGGTCCGACATCGGCGCTGTGCCAATCCCCTCGGTGACGATCACGGGAAAGGGCAATTGCTCTACCTGTGGGACCAGTTCGGGCAGCAACCCGCCGACCACGATTCCCCCCACCCTGAGTTCTTCGGCGTGTTCGAGCCCTGCACTGTTCAACCCGGCTCCACCGATCAGAATCATCCCCCGGCAGGAGAGATTCATCGCGCCGGATCGCAGCGACTCGCTTGGCTTTTTTACCATACACTTGAGTTCGCCGAGGGTTTCGTGACTCGGTCCGCCCCCTGCCCCCCATATACCTTGAATCACGGCCCCT
>JAAEQG010000803.1 GCA_024231775.1 bacterium | reverse complement strand
TCGTCAACGCCAGCGACAGGGATCTCGTACCGTGGCGCATCAGCGCAAATGCTGATCAGCGTTACGGTGTCCTGGGCATCGCTGAACTGGTACTCGCCATAAGCAGCAACGCACTTCCACACTGCATTGGAATACTCAGAGTTGCCAAACGGTGCCACCGTGATCTGACCGGCAGCGGCGAATGTCGCCAGCTCAACCCGCTTGGATACGCAACCCCTCAAGGCATCGCTGCGGCTGTTGTAAAAGCTGACCCGGCCCAGCTCGTCAACGTGGATCCAATAGTCGCCGTCTTGGCATCCATCGATAACCTCGCCGCCTGCCGTGTCGCCTTCGCGGCTGTAAAACTGTGACGCTCCACCGAATTGACCGTCTGGATAGTCTTCGGTGTCGGTCTTATAGAACGCATCGCTGCGGGATGTGATCTGCGTCCTGTTTGGTCCTAGAAACCAGCGCGAATCGTAGTAGGTGGCATAGCCTCCGGGGTGCGGCGGGTAAGCGTCATCAGCCAACGGCAAGCACAGTGTGCTGACGTGATCGCCGCTCCAATACTCAGGGCAAATGCTCCGAAGGCTGTTGATCTCAGGAATCACCGCCTCAGTGCTGATGAGGCAAGCCTCTGGGGCTGCTCTCTTAAGCCGGAGCTTCCCGCCTACCCCAAGGACTGCCATCAGAAGCCACCGCTAGCTTTGCCGGATACTTGGAACGAGATGCTGCAAGCCGTGGCCGCACCAACAGAGACGCTGGGGCTGACGCTGGTCAGGAACCCGGTGCAGGTGAACGACCGTGTCGAACCACGGGAGAGCGTGAACTCCATGGTCGGTTGATCCTGCTCGTTGGTGAAGACCGTGTTCAGCATCTCGTTTGCTGTGTCGTCACTTGGGTCATAGAGAACAGTGGCGCTGCCCGTCGTGCCCCGCAAGCCCTCGACATAGCTGCGGTCATACGCTCCAAGGCAGGTGTCCTCAAGGGCGTCCTTGCTGACTGACAGGCTCCAG
>JAAEQG010000802.1 GCA_024231775.1 bacterium | reverse complement strand
GGTGGTCTCGAAGCGCACCCCACCGATCGAGGATTTGGATGCGGTCATCACCGAGGCGCTGACTCACCCCATTGGCTCACCGCCACTGCACCAACTGGCTCAGCCTGGCGACACGGCCTGTATATGCTTCACCGACAGCACTCGCGCCAGTCCCGATCACCTCTTGGTTCCAGCGATCCTGCGAGAACTGGAAGCGGCAGGAGTCCGCGATGAGGACGTCACGCTCCTCTGCGGCATCGGCATGCACCGGCCCTCCACCCACGAGGAAAAGGTCGCCAAGCTGGGCCAGGCCGTGGTCGAGCGTTACCGCGTGATCGACAACGAGCCGCAGAACCCCGACGCGCTGGTCGACCTGGGCGTCACTCCCGGCGGAGTGCCCGTCTCGGCTCACCGGGCGGCAGTGGAGGCGGATTTACTGATCGCCACCGGGCTGGTGGAGCCTCACCAGTATGCTGGCTACTCTGGCGGGCGCAAGACGCTGGCGGTGGGGGCGGCGGGAGAACCGCTCATCGCCCACACCCACGGCCCGGCCTTTATCGACGATCCGCGCACCCGGCCGGGCCAGATCGAGGGCAATCCCTTTCACGATGCGATCACCGATGCTGCCCGCCGCGCCGACCTGCGCTTTATCCTCAACGTGGTGATGGACGACGAAAAGCGCGTCGTCTGCGTCAAAGCCGGGGAGCCGGTGGAGGCGCACCAGCAATTGGTGGCGTTCGCCCGTTCTATTTATGAGGTGTCCATTCCCCAGCAGTATGACGTCGCCATCGGTGGGGTGGGTTTCCCCAAGGACGCCAATCTCTACCAGGCCAGCCGGGCCGCTTCCTACCTGTTCTTTGCGCCGACGCCGGTCGTCAGGCCGGGCGGATTCCTCATCATCCCGGCCCGCTGCGAAGAGGGCGCGGGCGACGGCGTGGGCGAGCAGCGATATCTCAACGCGATGCGAGACGCCCCCGATATTCAATTCATCCTGGACGATGCCCGCCAGCACGGTTACCCGCCGGGCCAGCAGCGAGCCTTTGTGATGGCCAAGGTGCTGGAACAGGCGCGCGTGGTCATCGTCGGCAGCGAGCGC
>JAAEQG010000801.1 GCA_024231775.1 bacterium | reverse complement strand
GATCTGGACGCCACCCCTGGGCCGGATCTGTACCTCAAGGAATACAGCTATCGCGATCCCTATTACGACACCTACGACAAAACCTTCCGAGGATTCTCCCGGGCGACGTCGGTGGAGGTGGGCGACCTCTCCGCGCCGGACCAGGTGTCCGTTCTCCATTTCCACACCGGCGGACCCGACGGCGTCGACAACGACGACGACGGCAGCCTCGACGAAATCGGCCCCGATGGAATCCGGGAGGAGCATCCCCTGACCGGCAAGCTCTGGAAAACGGAAGTCGCCGATCAAAACGGAACGCTGTTCAACGTCTCCGAGGGCACCTGGCGGCTTAAGACCCTGCTGACCGGCGCCGACGGCCTGGAGGTCCAACTCCCCCACGTACCGGAAATCCACCGAACGATCCACGAGGGCACCGGCACGCCGGAAACCGTGACCACCACCACCCAAGTCGACGACTTCGGCAACGTGGTCGAAGAGAAGAAGCTGGGGGCCTCCTCCATCGATGGGGACGAGCGGTTCACCTTTTCCACCTTTATCAACGACACCGACCGATGGCTGTTGGGGCTGCCGGAAACCGTGACCCTGACCGACGGCAATCTGGAGAAGGTCTCCGAGCATCGATTCCACTACGACGGCCCCGACTACGAAGGGTTGGCCCTGGGACAGGCCGACCGGGGGAACCTGACCCGCAAGGAGAGCTGGATTCGGGACGCCGATTGGCTGAACGCCGAGCGCTACGCCTACGACGCCTACGGGAACCGCATCGGAATCAAGAACGAACGGGGATTCCTGCGCTCGATCGCCTACGACGCGGAGTTCCACCAATTCCCCACCAGCGAAACCATCGAGGTCGGAGACGGCAAACCCGATTTGGCGGTATCCGCCCAGTTCATCCCAGGATTCGGACAGCTCTCCCAATACGTGGATTTCAACGACTACGTCTCCGACTTCAACTACGACAGCTTCGGCCGCCTGACCCGAATCGTCCGCCCCGGCGACAGCCTCGCCCTGCCCACGGAAGCCTACCGGTACACCATGACCGATCCCTCCGGCGGCAGGACGTACTCATACGATCACCAGGGGGCGTTGACGCTGTCCACGGGCGCGGCCGGACCCAGCTCGGTGAAGGTGCGGAAGCGGGAAGTCTCAGGCGAGAGCGGAACCCTGGACAGCCTCCAATACGTGGACGGTCTGGGACGGAAACTGGCGCTCTATGCCGAAGACGACGACGGATTCATCGTGAACGAAGCGGTGCTGTTCAACCGGAAGGGGAAACCGAGGTACCGCTTCCTGCCCTATTCGGTCGCCGGCGAGACCTTTCAAGCCCCCGACACGGGCCTGCCCCACTCGAAACTGGCGTACGATGCGGTCTCGAGAGTGGTGGAGGCCGTCAACCCGGAAACCGAAAACGGATCGACCAGCGCAACGACGGAATACCTCCCTCTCAGGACCCACACCGTCAACGAAGAGAACCAGCTGAAGACGGTCGTCAAGGACGGTCTGGACCGGATCGTCGAGGTGGAGGAGAACAACCAGGGCGAAACCTATCATACCCGGTACCAATACGACGTCCTGGGGAACCTCTCCCGGATCACCGACGCCCAGAACAACGTCAAACGGATGCAGTACGACGGGTTGGGGCGCAAGATCTGGATGAACGATCCCGATATGGGCATCAAGACATACCAGTACGATCCTTCCGGCAACCTGGTGGAAACCGTGGACGCCAAGAACCAGGTGGTTCGATACACCTACGACGGCGTCAACCGAAGGCTGAGCGAAGACTACCTGGACACCGCCGACGCCACCCCGGACGTTCTATACGTCTACGACACCCACGGCAGCGACTACCCCACCACCACGTTTCTGAAGGGGAGGCCTTCGTACATCCGCGATCTCTCCGGCGCCACCTTTTTTTCCTACGACGTCCACGGCCGGGTGGTCTGGAACGTCAAGCGGATCGTCCACGGCGGAGAAACCAGGGACTACCTGCAGCAGGCGAGCTACGACACCCTGGGACGCCCGGTG
>JAAEQG010000800.1 GCA_024231775.1 bacterium | reverse complement strand
TACCCACCCGGAACCCCGTATCCGGACCTGGATGGAAGCCGCCGGACTAACATCGCTGCAGAGGACAGATCTCAACTCCCAGCGCTGGCTCATCACTGGGTCAGCGGAGCAAGAAGCCGTGTCTTAGGGGGTCAGTGGGGTCGAAGCAGAGCTCACCATGACCGACGATCGAGGCGTTGCCGGTTACCTCAGGTACGATCGCGTCGTGGTCTGCAAAGGCTACCTTCTCCCTGATCCGGAGATCGAAAGAGGTGCCAATGACGCTCTCGATGGTCACGATCTCACCCACCGCCAACTCGTTGCGGGAATGGTGAAGAGCGGCCCTGGCGCTGACTCCGGCGCCGGTGGGGGAACGGTCCAACTCGCCGTCGCCAAAAATGCAGACGTTGCGGCTGTGATGGTACTGGTTGGCCGGCGGACCGACCAAGATGGTTCCGTGCAGGAATCCGAAATCCGCTGCGCAGGGCGACTCGATCGTCACCTCGGCCGCGATCGCCCGTTTGATCGCCATGCCCGTCTCGATCAGTCGCGGATATTCGGCGCGGGTAATCTCGAGATCCAACTGGGTCGCGTCGCAGATGGCATAGTAGGCACCGCCAAAGGCGATGTCGTAGGCCACCGGACCAATCCCGGGCACGGCCACCTCGGCTCCGGCAAGATACACAAAGGAGGGTACGTTGGTGAACGAGACGGTCGCCACGCGGCCGCGCGCGCGGTGGCCTACCGCAACCACCCGGCCGACTGGCGTGTCGAGCTTGAGCACCGGATCATCGCCCTCCCTGTCCACTATGCCGGTGTCAAGAACGACCTTGGTCAAGGCGATGATGGCGTGACCGCACATGCTACTGTACCCACGGGTCTGCAGGAACAACACGCCAAGATCACCGTCTGAGGTGACCGGCGGGGTGAGCACAGCGCAGTACATGTCGGCGTGGCCGGGGGGCTCCCACGTCAGACCGCCGCGAAGGTGGTCGAAATGGCCGCGGAAGTAGCGCAGCTTTTCGGTGATCGTCTCGCCTGGAATCTCAGGCAAGCCTCTGACAACGACCCGTAGAGGCTCGCCTGCCGCATGGGCGTCGATTATCGAAAACGGTAGCCAGGCGTTTGGTGGTTTCGGATTTCTAGCATTCTCTTGCCCCTGCATCGTGTACCCCTCCCAGTTCGACCCGGGGGTCGATTCTACCAGCTCAACCACGCTATGGCTATCCGTCCGCTACCCGCGGCTTGCGCAGCTCTGATTAGCCGTCGTATACTGGCCCGGTGAAGCTCGGTAGGGGACATCTGCGATCGCGAGGACGGGGCGCTCCCGGCCAGGTCATGGCCTAGGAACTGGTCTTGGTCTGGCAAGAGCCCCTCCTGGACCGAATAGGCGCGCTATACGGCCAGTGTGCGTTGGAATTCGGAGCCACGACGAGCAGTGTGGGTTGGCTCGACGAGACGGTTCAGACCCTCCGGTTTCAGAAGTTGACGATGATGATCGCGGCCTGGGCTGGCCACCGTTCGGTCCACTCCGAGCAGCAGCCTTGGCCAGAGATAACAGTCAACGACTGGGGTTGCGGCTACGGAGCTCTGTTCGCCTACCTCGACTCCCGCCCCGAAATCCGCCTGACCAGGTACTACGGCTACGACATCAGCAAAGAGATGCTTGCCTCTGCGGCCGAGCACATCACCGATGACCGGGCGGAATGGATATTGGCCGAGGCTCCCACCAAAGAGGCAGACTTCTCGATTATCTCAGGCACCTTCAACGTTTGTTTGGACCTTGGCGAGCAACGATGGGCATCCTACATCGAGCAGGCCCTGGTAAAGGCCGCCAAGATGTCCCGCAAGGGGTTCGCCTTTAATCTGCTCTCGATTCACGCCGACCAGCACGAAAAGGGCCTTTTCTACGGCGACCCGGTTCGCTTCTACAACTTCTGCCGACGCTCGATCTCGTCCCGGGTAGCGCTGCTGAATGACTATCCGATTGACGACTGGACGATCTACGCCCTGACCGAGAGCGACCCCGAACCGGCGCGGAGGAATGGGCCATGACCAGCGACCGGGGAAGGCGAAAACTAAAAAACCCAAAGACCGGCACGTTTTTGATGCGTTGCCGAGGATTCTATGCTATAGTACGAAGATCCCGTCCACGCGGGAAGGAGTTACCACATGGGTATCAATAAGGCGATTCTTGTCGGAAACGTAGGGCGTGATGCTGAGTTGCGCTCGCTTTCTAGCGGCACCAACCTGGCCAAGTTCACTCTGGCCACCACCGATAACCGTAACAAGGACGAGCAGGGCAACCCCCGCACCGAATGGCACAACATCGTGGCATGGGG
>JAAEQG010000799.1 GCA_024231775.1 bacterium | reverse complement strand
CGAGTCGATCTAGTGCATCCTTGACATCAGTCACGTATACCGACGCATCGACGATGCCCGTGCGGATAGCTCCCGGACACACGACGCTCACCTTGACCCCCAGCCCGGCCCCTTCGGCCCGCAGCAAGGTGGACAGGCCCACCACAGCGTGCTTGGTGGCCGAGTATGCCGTCCCAAGCGCCACCGGCGCCAACCCCGCTCCAGAAGAGGTATTGACGATGTGCCCGAACCCCTGCCCCACCATCACCCGGTAGGCGCTCGTCGTGCCATAGATGACGCCCCACAGATTCACGTCCACGATGCGGCGCCATTGATCGAGCGTCATATCCCGTACCTCGCCCTCTATGGCGATGCCGGCGTTGTTGAACATGTAATCCAGCCGCCCGTGTTCCGAGACGGTCTGTTCCACCAACGCCTGCACCGCTTCGGCCTGGGTGACGTCCAATTCCGCCGCCCGCGCCCGTCCGCCCGCCGTCGTGATCGCCTCGGCGACCTCGCGCGCGACCTCGGCGTTGACGTCGGCCACGACGACGGACGCCGCGCCTCTCCGGGCCAGTTCTTTGCACAGGGCTTGTCCGATTCCGGATGCCCCGCCGGTCACGATTGCTATTTTGGCTTGGAATTTGCTCACGGTTGCCTCCTGTCGCAGATTGGTTCATTCTCGGAAGAATGAACCAATCCAGGTTGAATGAACCAATCTAGTCGTTTATTATACTTGGATCAGCCCGCTCAGGATTCAACACGCGCCGATCTAGAGACCTCGACCATTTTGGAGAACAGCAAAAGCGGCAAATTCGGATTGAGCCGGTTGAGCCACCACAGCACGCGCGCAAAGCCCGTCACCGGGATGATGGCCTTGTTCCGCTCCACCCCGCGCAGAATCACACGAGCGCAGTCATCAGGCGACATTATTTTGATAGCTGACATATCTGGCAGGCCTGCTCCCTCCTTGACCCCGGCCATAATTCCCGACGAGTCCAAGATGTCCGTGCGGATAGCTCCCGGGCACACGACGCTCACCTTGACCCCCAGCCCGGCCCCCTCGGCCCGCAGCGAGGTGGACAAGCCCACCACAGCGTGTTTGGTGGTCGTGTAGGCGGTCTCTAGCGGCACAGGCGCT
>JAAEQG010000798.1 GCA_024231775.1 bacterium | reverse complement strand
GGGTACCGCCGAGTCCGCGGCGCTGGCCTTGCGTGGCCTGCGCAAAGTCATCCGCCGCTGGGGCCTC
The DNA here is from genome assembly GCA_024231775.1 of bacterium. Classification (GTDB taxonomy): domain Bacteria; phylum Planctomycetota; class Phycisphaerae; order UBA1845; family UBA1845; genus JAAEQG01. The sequence continues at coordinate 660 of JAAEQG010000798.1, read as the reverse complement.
ATGTCCACCCTGTATGTCGATCTTGGCTTCGACAACAATGACATGGCCCGGGCAACAGCCGCCTTGCGGATTGCACTCATCCTCGGCACGAAAAAATACCCCGAAGGTCGAGGCTGCCTTGAACGGTTCAACCGGACCCTTGAGGAGCAGCTGCTCTGCGCCTGGCCGAACAATCCGACTATCGACCCGGAGCTGCTCGGCCTGGAACGTCGCGTCGAGCACTGGGGGTTCGAGCTGTACAACCACACAGACCATGAGGGTCTGGACCACGACAAGCCGTCCGACCGATTTCACGGCGACACCCGGGCGCTCGTGATCCCAGACAGCCAGACTGTCATCGACGAGGCCTTCGTGACCAGCGTCGTCCGTCGCGTCAGCAATCACAATTGCGTGTCCTTCAAAGGTGTGTTATGGGAGATGCCACTCGGCTATCGCCGCAACAACGTAAAGGTTTTCCGCAACATGATCAGCGGCGACCTGTCAGTGCTTCACAAAGGGCGTCGAATTACGCTGAAACCTGCCAACCAAACCCGCAACGCCGCCGAGAAAAGTACCGCCCCCGCACCAGACCAGCAGGATCCGCCAGTTCGCACCACCGCAGCTGGCGTTGCGTGGGACCGTGACCACCCGCCCCTGGTCGATGACGAGGGGAACTACAGC
>JAAEQG010000797.1 GCA_024231775.1 bacterium | reverse complement strand
TGCGGCCTCATCGGCCTGGCAGCGGCGCACCGACAAGACGCCGAGGATTGTCTCAATCTCGGAAAGGGGGTATTGCGTTCGCTGCCCCTGCTTGGCAGCCTGCTGGGATGGCTGAGCACCCCGTAGCTGGCGTGGACTACCCGGCCAGGGGGCAGGATTTCCTGGCTTGGTTCCCCGACGATGCACGCTGCCTTGCCTATCTTGAGCGGCTGCGTTGGGGAAGCGGGTTCGCCTGCCCTCGCTGCGGTGGTCAAGCCGCCTGGCAACGAGGCGACGGTCTGCGGCGTTGCTCGGACTGCCGGCATACAACGTCTGTGACGGCGGGCACCGTCTTCCACCTGACTCGAACGCCGCTGACGACCTGGTTCGCAGCCGTGTGGTACGTGACGAACCAGAAGAACGGGGTCAGCGCCCTCGGTCTCCAGCGGATCCTCGGCATTGACTACAGCACCGCCTGGACGTGGTTGCACAAGTTGCGGCGGGCGATGGTCCGCCCCGGTCGGGATCAGCTGTGCGGTACGATCGAGGTGGATGGGACCTACGTCGGCGGCCCCGAGCAAGGCGTGTCCGGGAGAGAAACGGAGACCAAGAGCATCGTGGTCGTCGCTACGGAGGAGAATGGGCGCGGCATCGGGCGTATCCGACTGGGAAGAGTCCACGACGTGTCCGCCGCCAGCTTGATTCCGTTCGTCGAGGAAGTCATCCAACCGGGCGCGAGGGTCCACACCGATGGGTGGCCCGGCTACGACGGCCTGCGTGCGAAGGGGTATCAACACAAGGTCACAAACGTCAAGCGTAGCAAGCAACTTGCCCACGAACTCATGCCGCGAGTCCATCGAGTCGCGGCACTCCTGAAGAGGTGGATCCTCGGCACGCATCAGGGTTCTGTCCGTGACAAGCATGTGCCGTACTCCCTCGACGAGTTCACCTTCCGCTTCAGCCGACGGCATTCGAAAGCTCGCG
>JAAEQG010000796.1 GCA_024231775.1 bacterium | reverse complement strand
GCGCGTCTTACGAAGACGCCCGTCCATTTTTACGGCTTCAGCGGTTGTGCTGCCATGCTTCCGATGAACGTGGCGTCGCGCGGATTCCGGGCATGAGTTGCGTACTTAGAGTATGAGCTGGTGGGTTTTTCGTTCGGGACCTAGTGCCCGCCGGCGTGGTTTGCCCCGGGGCGCGCGGCCTTGCCACCCCGGAGCGTTTATGGGTACCCTGGGCGTCAGAACCGGAGGTTCACCCCGACGACGGCGTGGGCGCCCGGGGTAGTGTAGCCGTTGATCTCTTCGTACTCCTGGTCGAAAAGGTTCTCGACCCGCAGGTAGGGCTCGAAACGCTCGCTCACCCGGTAGTGAAGCGTCAGGTCGACGCGCTCGTAGTCGTCCATCGCCGTGCCGTCGCTGTCGCGGCGATCGCTCGCGGCGACGAACGTCGCGTTGCCGGTCAAACGCTCGTGCGGCCGGAAGTAGAGGCTCAGGGTGCTGCGGTGCTCGGGGCGACGCGCCAGGGGCAATCCGGTGCTGCGATCCTCGGTGTCGTTCCAGGTGTGCGACGCGCTGAGATGGAAGCCCGGTCGCGGCTCGTAGGCGAGCGTGAGCTCGACGCCCTCGGACTGTGCGCGGGCGATGTTTTCAGGACGAAACGTCGCGAAACTGTAGGCGATCAGATCGTCGAACTCGGACGAGAACCAGGTGAGGTCGGCG
>JAAEQG010000795.1 GCA_024231775.1 bacterium | reverse complement strand
CTCGACCCGATAGAGCTCGAAACCCGAGAGATCCTGCAAGAGGGCCTCGTTGAAGCCGATCTCGATCCATGCGTCGCCGCTGATCGCAGCGCCAATCATCAGCAGGTACGGGTCGCCGAAGCTCACCTCCCGGCTCACTGTCTCACCGGCCTGGTCTATCGTCCGGGTCTCGACGGATCCGTCGCGCAAACCGAAGATTCGGACCTGGCGTTGTCTGTCCTCCACCTCATCTGCGCTATCGATACCCAGGGCTCCCGGCGCGAAGCTAACGCTCAGGGTCTGCTCGGCGTCGAGCTCGCCGCTGCTCCCCCGGGTTTCGGTCATGGTCATCGATATGCCGGCGGCAATGTCCTTGGTGACGCCGGGGATGGTTTCAAGAACGTAGAAACGCAAGGGGGCGCCGGCGCGCGGCCAGGGCGGCGCCTTGTCGCCCCACACCGATTTGGGCAACATCACCACTTCTTCGGTTTGCGGTTCCAGGACCTGGCGAAATATCTCATAGCCGGTGGTCATGTCCAGGCCCACGATTTCGAACTCCTGCCCCAGAAGCAGCGGTACCGCCAGCTGATGAAAGCCCGCCACGGAGTCCCGCGCGTCGCGCGCCTCCACCGACATGCCGGGAATCTGATCGTTGAAGATTGCGCCACCTTCCGAGATCGTGCAGATGGCCCAGCCAATCGGGTGGCGACCAGCGAAAACGTTGTAGCTGTCGCCGGTTACGATCCCTACCTTGTACTCCCGCGGATCGAGCTCATCGTGGATCATCAACTCGATACTATCCGACGCCTGGTAATGGTCGCTGTCGCTGACGCTGGCGGTAATCGTATGGACGCCCAACGAAGGAAGCGTGGAGACGAAGGATCCCCCGGTATGGAGGAGTCCCTCACGATTCGAAATCCATAGGATGTCGTCGGCCAGATCACCGTCCTCGTCATCGACGGCGGTGGCGGTGAAGGTCACTGGCCAGTCATTACTGAATACACCTCCGTCGGGCGGTTCCGTGATGCTGACCACGGGAGCGCCCGGGTCGGCCTTGAGGAATCGGTCCCGAGTGCGCCGGCCTTTCGCCGGGAAGCCAGGTTCGTTGGTCAGGTATTCACCATCGAGCACCATGATGTCTTTGAGCGACCACAACGACTGGCCGAGGATCTGCACGGGGCGCGCCACCAGGTACCAACCGGGCTCGGCTTCCGCGGGTGCCGGTACCCGCAATTGGATCGGCTTCTGAGGCTTGACGCCGCCGAAGTCGATATCGAAGGAGTAGACGCGGTCGAAATCCTCCTCCGGCAGCAGCGGTGCGGGCGGCGGATCGTCGAGCGGCAAGGGCTCGACCCGCACCGGCGTCAGTTCCTCGAAGGTCCCTTCCTCGACGATCACTGTGATGTCGTCGACGGTGGTGAAACGAGAGCCCTCGGCGCCAACCCAGGCTCGGCGCCGATCGGCGCTCATGAAGGGAGTGATGAAAAACCCGATCTCGTTGGCGCCCTCCATCAGGACGTGGAAGAGCAGCCGATCCGTGACCGAGCTTTCGATGGTCAGTTGGAAGCTGCCATCGCCGCCGGCATTGGTCGACGGCGTGCTCACGTAGGAGGAGAGGTTCTCGATCCATACCATGTAGGACGACGGCACCGCCCCCGGCTCACCAACGATGGTGGCCATGCCGGCCGCATCCGGCTCCACAAGGTGGATCTTCGAGCGGTCGACGCTGGTGGGAAGCACGGCCGCCTGGGTGCTGAAACCTACCGTCACCGGGTTCGCCAGCATGTAGCCCTGCTGATCCCGGACCCCGTAGCCGATACGGAGCTCGTACTCGCTTCCGGGAGGCAACGTGGCCAGCGGCAATACCGTGACCAAGGCACCCTGGTAATTGAAATCGAGCTCAACGATCCGGCCATCGTGATGCAAGCTGATACCCGCGGCCAATGACGATGGATCCACCGGCTCACTGAAGCTCACCGTCGGCTCGATGCCCGCCGGCACCACCGCGCCGTCGACGGGCGAAGTCT
>JAAEQG010000794.1 GCA_024231775.1 bacterium | reverse complement strand
GTAGTCGGAGACGGCAAGCAGGCGCATCCCCAGACTGCGCCAGGCGGAGGCGTCTCTCTCCGCCAGGCGCTGAAACCAGGCGAGCGTATCGTCGAAAGAGTAGTCCTTGTGGCCTGAATATCCTACGCGGCCCCAGCCCAATCGACGGAGCGCCGCGTTGGCCTGTTCGATCCAGCCGTTCTCCCGCGCCAGATCGGCGAGCGTCCGCACGATACTATCACGTTCAGACAAGGATAGCGACCAGGCGCGACCATGGTCTCCACACCAATGCTCCCACCACTGGCTGAGGATGCCGTGTTCATCCTCGTTGCAGAGAAATCGCCAAGTGGGTTCAGCAGTTTGTCCGACGGGGAAGCTGAGAGCATGGTCCTTGACTATAGAAATCAACCGCGGACGAAAGCCGGCGTCAGCCGCCAATCCAGCCAGCATCAGACGGAAGATGCGGCCAGCAATACTCATGTAGTCCATCGGGATACTGACTGGACGAGTGAAGTCCGGATTCAGCAGAGTTGTCAACGACTGAGCTGCATCGGTCGCGTCAGCGCCCGCGAGTGGCCGTCGCGGCGCCGAAGCACACGTTCGCCAGATGCGACCGGCGATCGCCGACGCTCGTATGAGCACGGCGACGTTTGGGCGGGTGCGACTGTCGCGTGGTCCTTCAAAATAGGCGTATAGAAATGTGTCTCGGATCGAGGATGTTTGTTCCGTGGGCTCCTTCCACGCTCGCACGAAGGCAAAGGCGCAGGCCGCGAGCAGGTCGTCATCGGTCGTTCCCGAATAACCTCGTTGAACAACGGACTTGTCGATATTTGGCTTGGTCCAACGCGCGGTGGTTGGGGGGTGTCGGGAGAGAATCGCCAGGACCATGCACCTTGCGCGGAGAGCAGGGATCAGGTTTGCCTCCGGGTGTATGCGGCGGAGGAGATAGGTTGCTTCGAGCCATCGTCCTCGATTCGTCAGTTCGTCGAGGGCCGCTGCCACCTCCGACTGGATGCAACCAAGATCGAAGGCGATGCGGACGCCGCGAGCCCAGCTCAACCCTGATGACCGACGCGCCGCGCTCCGGAGCCAACCCGCGGCGAAGTATGACCAGGCGTAGCGACTCTCATCATCGTCACTTGTCCCGACATGAGCACCGGCGTCATCGTTCCGCGCGCCGCGATGTTCCCCTTCCACACCCGCGTCATGTCGGTCGGTGGGATCGCCCTCGTCAGGCTCCACTTGCTCATCGCCCATGAACTCAGCAGGGTGTATGTCAAGCTGGTGGGCTAACTCACCCCAACTTTTCAGCGCCGTGCGCATGCTGCCATCCAATCGACCGCCGCGAGTATGTGGGAATCGGCGGTTATGGTTTTCGTTCAGGGTTCTGACGAACGATTCCGGATTGATTCCTTCCAGCCATCGCAAAAGCAGCGACCGGGCGCGTGCGGCGTCGGTGTCCGCGAGGAGTTGTGCTTCCGTGAACATGGCCGACAATGTCTCCCAGTCCCAGAGGTCGCGTTGGAGCACTCCGCACTCGGACGCGAGGACGGGCGCGGCTTGGTGCGCCGGTCGGGAGCGGCCAACCCATTCGTCGGACCGGTCGAGCTGTTGCAGGGTGTCGATACCGCGGACAACGGCATGGATGAGGTCCCAATCGGCCGTCTCCTCCAGACCTTGGAGAGCCAGCCT
>JAAEQG010000793.1 GCA_024231775.1 bacterium | reverse complement strand
GTACTTGGTCTGCCGCCGAAGCCGACAACGGCACGAATCTCTACCGCCACAAGGATGCAATGTACTACATGCCGACCGAGGATGAGTGGGTCAAGGCGGGCTATTGGAACGGCACGGCACTGCAGACCTACCCGAACGCGTCGCCCGGCGACCTCGTTTCAGGGTCGCCGGACCCGGCGAAGTGGAATTACTCTTCGTCTGCTGGGAGCGTGCCCTGGGATGTGGGCAGTGGAGTCGAGGAGCTGAACGGCACGTACGACATGATGGGCAACGTCTGGGAATGGATGGAAAGCCCGTACAGCGATCCTACTTACGGGCCCCGTTCCGGTCGCGGGCTGCGTGGCGGGTCGTTCAGCACCATCGACGTCAGCGACCTCGCGTCCTCCTACCGGATCTACGGCAACCCGTACCACGAGACCTACCACTTCGGGTTCCGTGTCGCCTCCGAAGTCCCCGAACCCACGACCCTCACCCTACTCGCCCTCGGTGGGCTACTCATGGCCAGACAACGACGCTAACCCAGGCCGACAACCCGAGACCTATCACGGGCTGCTCCTCCATGGGGTGGCCCGTTCGCTTTCCCCAGGACGCACTCTCGACGTCCCAGAGGCACGCAACGGGGCCGGGCGGTACTCAGATAGGGTCAAACGCTCAGAAGGGCTCTATTCGCCTTAGTCATCGCCTGTCATTCTGTGGCACTCTGCTGTCGGGGCGGGGACCGAGGGTGCAAATGTCAGGGGGTACGGCGCCCGGACTTGGGGACAGGATGCATAGACCCAGGGTTCCAGCAATCGTGGACCACCAATCCGCTCGCCCGTGCCGTAATGTGGGCACCGGGGCAGGCGGTATGCTTACGGCGTGTACGAAGCCCTGAGCTAATCAGGTGGGTTCGATTCAGCCTCGGCAACCGCTGGCACTACTTGGCATCGCTCCCCTTCGTCGCCGCATCGACCATCGCCAGCATGGCTGCCCGGATTGGGTCGGGGAGAGTTGGCCACGTTTGGAGGATCATCGCCAGCTCGGGGTTGGTTCGGGCTAAAGACGATACGCATTCCGATATGCCGCTCGGAGAATCGCCGCAAGTCGCTGTGCCACAGGGGGTGGCAGGACGCTCGCGTCGGTCTACGGAACCGAAGGTTGCTGGTTCGAATCCAGCGTGGCGTAGTCTTGTCCCCCGTCGTACCACTTCGCGTCGTTTCGCATTGCGCCGCTGCTGACAAGGGGCTGCGTGCTTCTTCCGATCACATCTGTTCCAGGGTGTCGATTCCGAGCAGACCCAGGCAGACCCTGAGCGTGCGGGCGGTCAGGTCGCAAAGCCGTAACCGCGAGGTGCGTTGCGGTTCGGGGGCATCGATGACCCGCACGCCGCGCACCCGGTCGTAGAACTGGGAGAACGCCTTGCTCAGCTCAAACAGATAGTCGGTCAGCAGATTCGGTCGCAAATCGCCCGCTACGGTGGCTATCACTTCCGGCAGGCGCAGCAGCGCCTTGGCCAGCTTGAGCTCTGCTTCGTGTTCGAGCAGCAACTCGGCTTCATCGGGAAGGTCTGTGTAGTCGATGCCGGCTTTGCGGCCGATGCTGCGGATCCGGGCGTAGGCGTAGAGCATATAGGGGGCGGTATTGCCTTCGAGTGACAACATCGTGTCCCAATCGAAGCGGTAGTCTGTGGTCAGGTTGTGGGAGAGATCGAAGTACTTCAGGGCGGCGATACCCACGGTTTCGGCGATCCGGTCCGCCTCCTCGGAGCTAAGGACCGGGCGCTTCCCCGCCTCTGCCTCCTCGCCCGACTTGACCACGCGGCGGGCGCGGGCCACGGCTTCGTCGAGCAGACTCTTGAGTTTGACCGTGCCCCCCACGCGGGTCTTGAACGGCCGACCGTCGCCCCCGAGCATGCTCCCAAAGGCGAGATGCTCGAGGCGCACGTCATCACCAGCCCACCCCGCCTTGCGCAACGCCGCGAAGAGCATGGCGAAGTGGTGCTTCTGCGGAACACCGACGACGTAGATCAACCGCCTGGCTCCGAGTTCGCGCAGACGATGGCGGGCAGCAGCCAAGTCAGTAGTTGCATAATTGTATCCGCCGTCCGACTTGCGGATCATCATCGGCAGGGGTTTCTTGTCGCGGGCGACGAATCCGTCCAGGAACACGCAATCCGCCCCTTCGCTCTTCTCCACCATCCCTCGTTGCGTTAGCTCCTCGACCACGGTCGCCAGGACATCGTTGTAGAAGCTCTCTCCTCGGTCGATCAGGTCGGTGATCCCCAGGCGGTCATGTATCGTGCGGCAGTGACGCAGCGATTCGTCGCAGAACCCCCGCCAGACCGCCAGGGTGTCCGGATCGCCCCCCTGAAGTAGCACCACCGTCTTGCGGGCCTGTTCGGCGAAGTCCGCATCCACGTCGAAGTTCCGTTTGGCTTCGATGTAGAACGCCTCCAAGTCCGCGACTGCGAGATGATCCAGATCACTCAAAGCGTCAGGGCTGGCAGCGCGCAGATGAGCGACGAGCATGCCGAACTGAGTTCCCCAATCTCCGACGTGGTTGATGCGCTCGACGCGGTGGCCGACGAACTCCAGAATACGCGCAACGCAATCACCGATGACCGCGCTGCGGAGATGCCCAATGTGCATCTCCTTGGCCAGATTCACGCTGGACATGTCCACGGCGACGGTAATGGGGTCGGTCGCGGGCTCGATCCCCAGAGAATCCGGGCCGCTCTTCGGTACCGGGGCGATCGACTGAAGACGCGACGCAACCGCCTCCGCGGTCAGGCGAAAGTTGATGAACCCCGGCCCCGCGATCGCCGGCGGATCAGCCAGCCCCGCCACGTCGATGGCCTGGACAATCTTGCCGGCCACGTCGCGCGGTTTGGCTCCGATCTGCTTGGCCAGGGCCATCGCGCAATTGGCTTGGTAGTCGCCGAATTGGGGATTCTGGGCCAGACGGATCAGCGGATCCACCCGCGCCCCCGCTTCACCGAACGCCACCTCGAGAGCGGCGGACACGCGCTGAGCAAGTTCTAGTGAGATCGGCACCATAGTCAGCGACTCTACGCCCCCCCCCGATGCTTGGCAAGCGAATCCGGAGTTCGCCCCGCAGCCCAACCGTCGACCGAAACCTCGGTGCGATCGTCTCCAACTCCGGCGACACGCCCCCCTGCGGTCGCTACTCCAGCCGGCTGTTCTTTGCCTCCCGCGCGCCAGGTTGAAGCAGCGTCTCCTGGTAGCGAAGATGGCATCGACCGGCGTCGGATTTGCGAGCGATCCTCCGCCTGCAACCAGTCTGCGCCACGGCTGGCGAAGGCCATCGCGCAGTGGAATCACAATCCAAACATATGCCTAACGTTAGAGAGACGACCAAGAGAATGCGCTTGTCCTGCTCCGCCTGCTGCCGAAGGCGCCCCACCTTGCGTCCGCCGGATTCCGGAAGTAGACTTGCTTGCCTCGGTGGTCGAGGATGTGGGATCGGCTGGTGGCGCGATGCAGGTGGACACCGTCCGCCGCCCTGCCGTTGACGCCCACGGACTTCCGAGGATGCGGTATGACGCTTGATCCCTTCGCCAGCGGTTCCCGCAGCTCGTAGCTGCTGTTGGGTAGGCGGGTGCGGTCAAGTTCTTGTCAGGCCGGATGTGGAGAGGTGGCTGAGTGGCTGAAAGCAACGGTTTGCTAAACCGTCGTACTGGTTCACACCGGTACCGCGGGTTCGAATCCCGCCCTCTCCGGTTTTCTCTCGCATGATTTCGCACGTCGCCGCCGTTCTGGCGTGGACCACACGAGCGCCGTGATCGTCTCAGTGATATGCGCGATGCTCCCGGTGCGTTGACAGGCCAAGCCGGCGGTCTAATGCAATGGAGAATCCGAAAGGGCGACGGACGAGCGCATCGCCTTCGATGTCTGCCGTAACCGTCACCCTTGGACCAGCCTGGGCTGCGCTGGCCGCCAGGGCGGTTGCCAGCACCATATTCAGTAGCCACCTGTACTTCATGATCATCTCCTCCGTTGGTTATGAGGATGGTGGAGTCAATGAAACCTACCTGGAATACTGTGTGTCTCACTTGTTCTGGCAGACTCAGAACCTGACGCTCTGGCGCGTCGTAGGCATACTCCTGCAAGATAACGCTATCGCTCCGCCGAGTGACCTTGGTCAGCCGGTTCTCCGGCACAGTTTCTGCCTCAAGCCGCTATTCACCTGTCAGAGGGCAGTGCCTGGCGCGTCAAGTCACACTGATCTGCGTCTTGTTCGACGAACTCAGGCACCTGTGTCAAACTCGTCCCGGCTGCGTCGCTTGCGCCGCGGCTTCAGTGGTCCAGAATCCAGTGGGCGCCGCTCGCCGTTCTGTTTAGATCGCAGCAAGGATAACGGTCTTTCCCGCAGCCAAACGACAGACCGAAGTAGTCCTCACTTGAGGTGTAGTCCCACACAGGCATACCCGCAGTTGGTGGTCTAATCTCGTCTATGTATGTTGGGACCAACTGATCCAGCGATGCCGGAAAGATCCCTGTGTCTTCGTAATACGCCTCGAGCGCACGGGCTATTCCGTTGCCTATCCGCTTGCTCTCTTCGATCGTTCCGGTTGTCCAGCGTTCACCTGAAAACTCCAGCCAAAGCGCAGCCAACACCAGGAAGACAACAGCGCCGCATGAGAGCCACAATACTGTGCGAATCCTCCTCATACTCACCCCCAGATATCATTGGCCTTTGGGGCCGCCATGTCGTCACAGCTCGCCCGTTAGCCTATCAGGAACTCGGCTTGTCGCTGGGCGAATCCGACTCGCTGGACTCCGGGCTCGAATCACACGGCGAACACGCTGAATCGCTCCGTGAGTTGTTCCCGCCGCCCTTCTTGGGGTTCTTGAGCCTAGGATCGTTGTTCCTGTCCTCGATCAGGCTACCGTCCTCCATCGCCTCATCGACCATGTCGCCGATATCGTCAATTGGCACGCACTCCTCTCTCGCCCTCCTGCCAATTGCACGACCGACCTGGTTGTTGTGCTCGTCTGCTTGGGTGTCCGCATCATCCTCGGGGTTCCCAGCCTCATGGGTGTCGGCTATCTTCTTCGCAACCTTCTCGCCATGCTTGTAGGTGAGGCAAGCCTGCCACATGGCGTGGCGTGCTGCGTTCTTCGATCCTTTTTTCTTATCGCCGGCCGGTCCTTTGCCCTGATATTTGTTGGAATGCTCGACCGCCCTTTCGTACGAGTCCCCCCATGGTCCGGCATCCCGGGCGGGCCCCGGTCCCACGCTACACACACCACCGACTGCCTCACTGATCTTTCGCACGATCCCCGAGTACAGCCCGAGTGGGTCGATAGCACTCGTCGCTGCGCTGCGTACGAACTCGTAGAAGGAGGCACCATCCACGTACCCCAGCGGATCGCGTTGGAGCCATCGCCCCAGTGTGGGCGAGTAGCTTCGGTAGACGAAGTGGTACAGACCGACCGGAGCGTCGTAGCGCTGGCCGGTCCACATGAACGGGTTGCCGTACTTGGAGCCGGCTGTGGGACCGCCGCTACTGCCGGGGAGCGGAAACAGCGTGTGTACGATGCCAGCCTCGCCCCAGTGGTTCTGGAACTCGACGAAGTCGGTCAAATCCACGTCGTCGTCGTTGTCCGCGTCGTACAAGTACAGACACACCGCGTCCGTAGCGCTCAAGCACTGCTGGTAGCCGGTGAAGTCGAAGACGTCCAGCTCGCCATCACCGTTTGCGTCGAACCAGGGGCCGTGGGTACGCTCGAAGTCGGCTGGCGGCGTCGTCCCGTTACTATCGAAGCCGCTGAACCCTGCAAACAACCCCAGATCCACCGCGTCCACCGTCTGGTCACCATTGCGGTCATGGACGAACACGCACACGGGATCGGTCGGTCGATCGTCGGCGCACGCCTCCAGGTCAGCCTCGGCGGCGGCGTCGATGTCGCCGTCGTGATCGGCGTCGTGATAGAAGCTGGTCTGCTGCACGATGGTCTCCCCGTAGGGATTATATACACAGGACGCGCCCAAGGAGGAAGCGGCCTGCATCCTCTCGGCTCCGTTGG
>JAAEQG010000792.1 GCA_024231775.1 bacterium | reverse complement strand
CGGCCGGGCCGAGCGCTTCGAGTACCACCTCAACGGCCGGCTGGCGGCCATCGTCGAGGTCGGGGTGGACGGGGTAAGCAGGCGGTGGGAGTACACCTGGGACGACCTCGACCTGGTCCGGATCGACCGTCCGGCCGGGACGGCCAGGCTTCCGCTACGACGATCCCGCCCATCCGGGCTACATGACCCGGGCGATCCTGGTCGCCACCGACGAGAGCGAGCTACACCACCGAGACGATCTACAATGGCCCGGGGATGGTGCCGGCCGTCAACCCGCCCGGGAACGGGTACCGCGACACGACCATCTTCGAGTACGGCTCCGAGCGCGGCAACCTGGTCATGGTACAGCCGCCGAGGAGCCTTCGTCCTGAGGACCGGTGCGTTGACTTGCTCTGCCGAGAGGCCGCGCCCGGCTGGTGGTCTCCACGAAGAACAAAGCATCAAAGCTCACCCTGGGAGTCATGGTTTTGTACATGCTTTTCTCGCCGGTCATGAAGATGCCAATGCGACGCATGGACTGCGGGGTCCGGAACCAGGTCGCCACCATATCAGGGGCCGGACTGCGGAGATCGAGCGCCAATATCGGCAACCCGGCCCGCGCCAGTGCGGCACCAAGGAAGTCGGGAGGTGGGGGTCCCAGGGTGATCTGGCGGAGCCTGCGATCGGGTCCAACGCGGGTGGCGTCGATGGCCTGGAACGCGCCCTGGTGGAAGACGAAGCCGAGGGAGACATAGTCAGCGCCCAACATCTGATTCAAGTGCCAGCCCAGCGGTCGGAAATCCCGTGTATGTTCCCGGGTAAGATGGCCGTTATGGGCAGATATCAGGACCCGGGTGCCGGGCGGTTCGTGATCGAAGATCCATCCTACGTTCAGAGACATCATCCGGTCGCGCAGAGCAAAACCGTCGTCGAGGTTCTGGTAAAGTGCAATGACCTCCAACAAGATGACAACATGGTGGCGCCCCAGCTCCCATTGGAGCTTGCCCGTTTTTTCGATCCAGCTCTCCCGCTCGACGTCGAAGAGGGCGATTGTCGCTTCCAGACCGATGATCAGCCGAGCTTCCCCATGGTCGTCCAGCTCGGCGAAATGCTTCACCGCGCGCAGCTCCTCGAGCGGTTCTACGAGCGTCGCGAATGCCTTGGCGACATCCGAATCGACCTGCCGCAGATAGTCGTGCGCCCCGGTGACGGCGGCCGGTGTGAACTGCATGTCGATACCGTAGAACTTGATCTTCCTGCGGTGCGTAGGATCGGCGTTGTAGCGCCTCATCCATTCGACGAGCTCCAGCATCTCTTCGGTTTTGGCGGGCCACACATGGAGCCCTCGCAGCGCCTTCGCGGCATCACCGCGGCCATAGAGCACATAGTCATTGACCGCCAGAGACTCCGGCCAACCGGCCTCGATGGCAAAAACCGTGAAGCCCATCTTCTCGACCAGGAGCTCGAGCATGCGATGTTTGAGCTGGAAGAATTCCCGGGTTCCGTGGGTCGCTTCCCCGATTCCCACCGCGCGGGCGTTGCCCACCACCTCGGCCAGTGGCGCGAGATCCGCAAGATCCGCTCCGGGCGCGGCTGTCGTCAGTGGGATCGCCGTGTGGCGAATCCAGGTCACGACTTCGTCCGGAGCAGACGACCGCAGATGCGCGGCGATCTCGACCTTTTCTTCGGCGTTGCCCGCCAAGCTCAGCGTCCGCGCTCGGTACTCGTCGCTGTTGATCGACAGGCTGTACGTACCCTTGACCAGGCCAAAACCGAAACGTCCGGCAATGTCGGTGGTGGTGTAGAAGAGGTCCCCCTCGGGGAAGCCGGGATGAAAGGCGCATACGAGAACATCGGCAAGCGGCCTACCGTCCTCGTCGCGCACGTGTCCTGAGACCCTGATACCGTCCTCACCGAGGGTGAGGACTTGCTCCGAGGGCTCCTCGCCCACTTCGAACGTGGTCACCTTGAGAAAAGCCGCGGCACAACACTCCGCGGTGGCGGTGAGGGCGTAGCTTCCCGGCGGAACCGCGACGGCGAAGCTGCCGTCGGTCCTGCTCTTGACATGGGCGGTGGCGTGGTTGGCCAGCGGGCGGATCAGCGCCACGTGCGCTCCCGCCAGCGGCCGCCCGGCGGGATCTCGTACCGCTCCCCGCACCGAAACATTCCCCGGACCGGCGGCCTCCTCGACCTCGAGGGTCAGGCTGTCGACCCACAAGGTTCCATTGCCCCTGAGAATCGCTCCGAAGCGGATCGCCTCCGCGTCTTCCGGCACATCGATCGCCACTTCGTACTGCGTCCATGGGGTGGAGCCGCTGACGCCGCGTTTCCCCATGCCCTCGTAGGCGAGACGGCCGGCTGCGTCGTCGGCTCGGATCCAGAGACCAGCCCAGCCGCGGGTGATATCGGCGGTCTTGAGAAAGCCGGAAAACCGCAGCCGCTTGCCGCGGGCCGGCTCCGCGGATAAGTACGTGTAGGCAATGGCGTAGCCGTTGCCGTCGTTGTAGGTCAGGCGCAGGCTTTGCTCGCCGGAGTTTCTCTCGCCGTTGGTGACGTCGGTGGTGTAGCCTTCGCCGCGAATCTCCCAACCAGCTGGTGTGTCGCCGGCTTCGAAGTCCAGGTTCAGGACTTCGGCGTTTGGGCGAAGGCTCTTCGCCGGCGGTGTCGCCAACGCGCCGAAGGAGCCCGCTCCCATCAGCGCCAAGACGACGAGCCATCGCCAGCCGCAGTTTTTCGACCGTCGCGCGCGGGCGCAGACACGCCCTGGGGACGGATTTCGGAAACGGTCCGGATCAGAGTCTCTCATTGCGGTCTCCTCTTGCAGCTCCTCAAGCGTACACCATCGGAGTGAAAGTATACCTTCGACCAGATCGACCAGACCATCTTCATCACCACCCCCCGACAGCCCGCGCCAGCTCGTCGCCCCGGCCGTCCCGCCGAGGGAGCTCATGCCGTGCGTCCACTTTGGTCGCAGCCCATACCACAAATATGCAATCCATAGCAATACCTCAGCATGTCATATCCCTAAACAGCAGTCCATGGGCTGCAAGCCGTGTCGGGGGTGT
>JAAEQG010000791.1 GCA_024231775.1 bacterium | reverse complement strand
GTTGACGGCCACCGTCGCCCAATCCGTGACCCCGACCCCCGCGCTCTCTGGCAAAAAGGCCAACCCGGCCCGCTGCCCGACCGAGAAAATGACATTATCACAGGGCACAAAATATTCCGACCCCTCGATCATCACCGGGCGGCGGCGACCGGTTTCGTCGGGCAAACCCTGCTCGGTGCGAACGCACGTCAGGCCATTCATACGGCCATCACCCACCACCTCCACTGGCGTAGTCTGCCAGTGAAAGGCGATGCCCTCCTCCTCGGCGTGATGCATCTCCTCCCAATCCGCCGTCGCCTCCTCGCGAGTGCGGCGATAATAGACGTGCACCTCCGCCCCCATCCGCACGGCAGTACGGGCCACGTCCATCGCCACGTCTCCCGCCCCGACCACGGCCACCCGTTTCCCCAATTTGGGCAAACCGAGCCCGGCATCCGCCTGGGCCAACCGCACATCGCGCAAGAACGTCGTATTGATCAACACCCCGTCCAGATTCGCCCCAGGGATAGGCAGCCGGACACCCTCGTGAGCGCCCACGGCGATCAGCACAGACTTGAAACCCTCGCCAAAGACCGTGTCCAGATCATCCACCCGCGTGTTCAACCGCAACTCGATCCCCAGGTCGATAATATCCTGCACTTCGCGGTCAATCACCTCCGCCGACAAGCGGTACTCGGGCACGCCCACCCGCAGCATCCCGCCCGCCACCGGCAGCGATTCAAAGACCGTCACCCCATAACCCAGCTTGCACAAATCCTGCGCCGCCGTCAAGCCACAAGGCCCCGCGCCGATAACGGCCACCCGCTCCTCATACACGCGCTCCACCCGCTCTGGCGCGACCCGATCCATTGCATAAACCTTGTCCGTGACCACCCGCTTGAGCGCCCGAATATTGACCGGCTCGTCCAACTTGGCCCGGTTGCAAGCATCCTCACAACGGCGGTTGCAGATGCGGCCACAGATGGCGGGGAAAGGATTGTCCTCCTTGATCACCCGCATCGCGTCCTCATAACGCCCCTCGGCGATCAGCGCAATATAACCCTGCGCCCGCTGTCCCGCCGGGCAAGCGTCGCGGCAGGGAGCGATGCCCCGCT
>JAAEQG010000790.1 GCA_024231775.1 bacterium | reverse complement strand
GTTGGAGAGACGCGCAGATTGGGCGCCCGGTCCGAATGCACAGTGGGCGCGCACCAATACACCATCATCCTCGTCTCTTGGTGGTAGCGAGACGTGGCTCCCCGTCTTGATGGGCCAGATGATGACTTTACAGCAGATGCTCGTCGGTTTGTTTGCCGGTGATGGGATCCAGCGGCAGCGGCGACCGAGGCAGTCCTGGAACGTGCCGCAGCCCACTGCCCACTACGATCCGCTGTTCCTCTCCTCATCTGCCGGTGACCGTCAGGAGGAAGCGGGCAGCCCGTGGGGAGATTGGGGAGATGATGATCTCTGGGAATCCAGTGAGATATTGGAGGGAGAACTATGGGACGAGTAACCGTGATAACCGTCTGTGCGCTCGTGGTGGTCGTCTTGTTGGCGATGGCTTGTGTCTCGACTGTCACCGCTCCCACCGGCTCCAACCCTAACGACGACCCATTGATGGCGCAGGCTTATGCCAGAATGACCGCAACTGCCGCGGCCGACGCACAATTTCAGGCCGACCTGGTCGTCACCGCCATAGCCCAGAAAACCGCGGCGGCGATGACGATGGAAGCGAACGCGGCCCACTCCACTGCCCAGGCCCGCACCAACGCTACCGCCACCGCAGACGCCGGAATCCAGGCGACCCGCCAGACTCGCATCCAGGAGACCGAGATCGCCATCGAGGCCACAGTGATTGCTGCGACTCTCCAGGCTGGCCACGACCAGGCGACCTCTACTGCCGAGGCTCAAGCTACCAGTACCGCGATGGCGGCAACGGCTACGGCGGTCATCGAAGGGCCGACGGCGACGGTAGCCATCGCCGACACGGAAGCCTACCTCACCGAAAAAGAGTGGGAACGACGGACAGCCCCTTACAAGCACATCGGCATAACCGTCTTTTGGACAGCTCTTGGGATTTTCTTTGTCCTGGCTTGTTTCTGGCTTTTTCCGCGTGCTTGGATCGCGCTCCAGATGCGCTTCTTGCGCGTCGATAACAAAGCGGACGCTCCCCGGTGGATGCTCGTGGGAACCAGGAATTTCATCGAGGCTTGGACGGGCAGGTTCCAGGCGACGCCGTACAACGACGACCGAGACCGCGGCCCTGGTCAAACCATAGAATCTGACCGGCCCGCCGGTTTGCTTCCCGGCTCCGACCCGAGAGTCACCGAGCGAGATCAGATCGTGGATGGATTGACCCGGCCAGTCCTGGCTGCGTCTTTATCGAACTCCCGTTCGATGAAGGCTGCGGGGGGCAAGTCCACTACGCCACGCCGCAGACTCCCGGCCCCGCGCTGGACTCAGGTTCCTGGCACCAGCCCTGGACGCCCTTATCGCGTGCTAAAGCCGGGAGTTGAACTTCCTGCGTCTGTTCGTCGGCAGATGGACGACACGGTCATTGCCCATCTCGATGGGGATTGGAGGGAATGATGGAAAAAGAACTGACCTTGACCGACACTCAACGAGTATCCTGGGCTTCCCATTTCGCCCGGAGCGCTCTCGCCTTGATGCGCAGCGCGGGCATCATCCGTGACGATGGGCGCGGGCAACTGTTCTGCGTCGCCTGGCCGCGTGAGGATCGGGTGGTGCTCATCATCAATCCTTACGCCATTAGACAGAACAAGATTCTGACCCCGACGGGCCAGCCGCGCGCCCAGTTTCTCCACGATCTGCGCACCACGATGCGCGGCCACCGGACCGTCATTACCAATTCGCGCGGCATCTTTTTCCAGGTCGGCTATACCCCTGAGCCTGCCGAGGCGTCTCTCCCCACTCACGTTACCCTCGACCTCGACGCTATCCCGGCCGGCGACTTGATGGTGCCAATTGGTGTCACCAGGCGGGGGGAGAAGTGGGTCTCGCTTCTGGACGCTGACTCGGTGCTCATCGGCGGCACGCGGCAGATGGGCAAGACGACGCTCTTACACGCCTGGATTCTCTCTCTGGTCATCGCCGAGAATCCGAAGAGCCTGCGGTTGCTCCTCTGTGACGGAAAGAATCGGGCTGAGTTCGGACGCTACGCCGGGTTGCCCCACGTTCATACTATCGCCGGAGGCGGAGCCGAGCTTGCGCCCATCATCGGCTACCTGCGGGGGGAACTCACCGATCGCAGCAGACTGCTACAAGGGTACGGAGCCCGCAACGTCAAGGAACTGAAATCCTCGAACCGTCCGCCGTTCCTCGTGTTGGTCGTGGATGAACTGGGTGAGGCGTTGAGCACCGAGGGGATGGACGAGTCTCTCAGCGCCCTGGTGTC
>JAAEQG010000789.1 GCA_024231775.1 bacterium | reverse complement strand
GACTTCTCGTCGAAGAGGCTGCTGGGCAATTTCCCACAGGGCTACTCGCATATCGCGCTGATCGACACGGCGTTGACGCTCTCGGACAGCCCCGAATGGTCGGCCGAAGCCGATCACTTCCAACCCTAGGCAAGTCGGAGTCTGACCGACCCCGTCAGGACTCGGCAACGGTCCGCCACAGTTCAGAGCACAGGTACAGGGCGCGGGGCACGTGGAAGCAGCCCTTCCATTTGCCACCTTTGAGATCGAGCAGCCGCTCCCCCCGACGGTTGAGATACCCGAACCACTCCCCGCCCTCGCCGCCATCGCGAAAGTGCTCCCACGTGTAGTCGTGCACCCTCTCAAACCACCGCGCACAGGCGTCCGAACCGGTGAGGGAATAGCCCATCGCCAGCGCCACCAGGGCCTCCAGATGGACCCACCAGAGTTTCTGATCCCACTCCAACTGCTGGGGTGGCTTGCCCTGTGCGTCCAGGAAATAGAAGATCCCACCATGCTCGGGGTCCCATGCAAATTCGAGCGTG
>JAAEQG010000788.1 GCA_024231775.1 bacterium | reverse complement strand
CGGGATCTGGCATTCGTCTACGGCACCCTGGCCGACGCCCTGGCGGCCGGCTTCCTGCGCGAAGTCTGCCCACTGGCGATCGAGCCGGCGGAGCTCTGGGAGGCGGGTGTACCTCCATCGTCCGCGGGCGTCGGAGCTGCGCACCTGAGCGGGTAGGAGCTCTACCGGGGGCGATCAGGCTATCGGTACTGCCGAGATCGCCGGGGCCAGGAATCATCGGGATCATCTTCCTATCGCGCCCGTATGGTGCTATAGTGATGCCATGCTTCGGGCCGTCGTCGACACGAACATCCTCCTCAAGGGGCTAACTCACCTGGGGCCGACAAACCAGCCGTGGGGCTGCGCCTTGCCGCCAGGTCCGACTTCCTGCGTCTTCCCGCGGAGATCCATGTTCACCCTGCGCCTTCCTGAGACCCTCCACCAGACGCTGGTCACACAGGCGCAGGCGGAAGGCGAGTCGTGCAAAACGTTCCAAGGTTTCCTCCGGCGCCCCGGCCGCGAGGACGACGCCGGCTGCGGCTTCGCGGTCAGGAGGATG
>JAAEQG010000787.1 GCA_024231775.1 bacterium | reverse complement strand
TGATTGTTGTCAATCCGGATGTTGACGTGCTCTACGGTGTCCGGATACCACCTTGAGTGGAAACCGTTGACGATCTGCGACCAACCACCGTTAGACAGAGTCTCCACTTTGGTGTCACCGCCCAGCCAACGTCGGAAGCGAACCCCCGCGTTGAACCGGGCGTAGACGCTGGCGCTGCTCGCGCCCCCGGTCACCCGGTAGCAGGTCGGCGCGGTGTTCGAGAAGCACGCAGGAACGCCGTCTACGCCGAAGTCATCGTTGAGGAACACGTCACACATATTCCACACCACAAACATGACGTCACCACCATCCGAGGTCGGTTCTTCATCGACCACGACGTCGACTTCCCAGTACTCCATGCCCGCGTCTCCCGATGCAGCCATGCCCGGTTGCTCGTCGCGCGTTCGCGGGCCTCGCGCTCCCTGAGGAATGTCCCCCGCGGTCCCCGCGCGCGGATTGAGCTTCACCGCACGACCGCTCATGGGGCTGGGCAAGCCAGATGCGGAGACGATCTCCGCCGCGGGATAGGCAGAACTTTGTTCCAAGGTCCAGCCCTTCTGGCAGTCGAGGTCGCCCGTCACAAACGCGG
>JAAEQG010000786.1 GCA_024231775.1 bacterium | reverse complement strand
GTGCCGGTGCACCGGGAATGTTGTCCCAGTTGGAGTTCGGCCACACGAACAGGAACCAACCCTCGGAGCCCGGGGTGTTGAACTCATCAGCCAACACTTCCTGGGTCTCGAGCGGCAGCAGGTTCGGGTAGACGTCGATGACGCCGGGGATCGACCAGGGATTCTCGTCCACGGTCGACACGTTCTCGTCCTCATCCCAGGCCCAGTAGCTGTAGGCCAGGCAGTCGTAGGCGAGGTAGGTGCCGTAGAAGCCGGTGGGGATGTGCAGGTCGGCTATGGTGGTCAGGAAGGTCGAGCCCTTCCAGGCACGCACGTGCGTGTCGATGGCAGCGGAGCCAACACCCATGTAGCGAACGGCCCACGCGGTCGGCAGCGGCTCGCGGTAGTCCGGAGTCACGTTGTTCATAACCGAGTAGCGGTAGTAGAAGCTGATCGGATTGCCAAGCCCGTCGACGGTGGCAACGTTGCCGAGCTGCAGGTCGGCCTCGAGATGCACGGCGTTGTCGGCCTCGGAGAAGTTCGCGAGGTCGTCAACCCACATCACGTCGCCCATGAGCACGTTCTGGTACATGGCCTGGTCGGTCCAGTAGGTCGGGCTGTCGGGGAAGAGGCGGTTGCACTCAAACACCACGTCAGCAGTCACGTAGACCCAGGTCGCCATCGAGTCGTCACGCAGCTCCCACCAGTCCGGGGTCGGATCGAGGGTGTAGCTGGTGCCGAGGCAGTCGTTGTGCATCTTGTTGGATGCCTGCGAGGCCACGAAGTAGAACTCGAGGGTGTCGAGGTCGTCGCTGTCAAGGCCGATGGAGTAGTTGCCGGGGTAGGCGCTGGAGGTCGGCGGGCACCTGGCCTCGAGGAACCAGTTGGCCTCGGGCGGCGGCAGGATGTCGTCGAGCCAGTCACCGTCGAGGTGCGACACCGGGCCGTCTGTCGGCGGCTGGTCGCCCCACACCCAGGTGGCCGGGTTGGTGGAGTCGGCGTAAGTAACCGGCAGGACACCATAGTGCAGGATGTCGCGGATGCTCATGGTCTGCACGTCGTAACCGGAGAGCACGATGTTGAAATCGAGCACCGGGTACGAGTAGTCCGACCAGATGGTGACGTGGACGATCTGTGCCTCCGAGGAGACGTTGGTGATCGCCAACAGAGTGTTGGCTCCCGCAGTGGGGTTGTTGTAGTCAAACACCACAAACGGGAACAGTAGGGAGGCGGCCGGGACTGGATCGAATGCGCAGATGTTTGCGTAAGCTACGCTCCCGATGCCGAGGACCACTACGCCAGCCAGCGCCATTGTCAGAAACTTTTTCATACCTTGTAGCTCCTTCCTTCGCAATTACTATGAAACGGGTGCCAACAAACCAACCGTTCCAGGATTGGCTGTGTCGTCCTTCAGTCTTTTACATCACCTCCCCGTAAGTTATTTAATCCAAAACCGTTTAGGTTC
>JAAEQG010000785.1 GCA_024231775.1 bacterium | reverse complement strand
TTGAACACGATCCCGTTGTTGTAGTCGATGGGTACCGGCGATTCCGGAGCCACGCCAAACGCGGTCACCCGTCCGGCTTTGCGCACCATCGCAAAGCAATCGTCGATCGAACTCTGCGAACCGACCATCTCCACGGCGATGTCCACGCCATTGCCCCCGGTGTGGTCGAGCACGAACTCCAACCGCTCCTTCGCGGTGCTCTCGTTGGTGTTCATCTGGAGGTCAGCCCCCAGCTTGCGGGCGATCTCCATGTTCAGCTCATACTTGCCGAAGTGGATGATCTTGGCGACGCCGCACGCCCGGGCTACGTCGATGCCGAACAGGCTGATGGGGCCGTCACCGGTGATGACCATGCTCTTGCCGGCTACGTCGGCGTCCTCGCCGAGTACCGCGTAGGTAGCGTTGCCCAGTGGTTCCTGGATCGTGGCGAACTCCGGTGAGATGGAGGAGTCGTTGGGCCAGCAGATCGACTCGGGCAGGGCGAAGTATTCGGCGAAGCACCCATCGTAGTCCACGCCGAGAATCTTCATGTGCGTGCCCACGTGGAAGGACCCCAACATACTGGTCAGATCGCCGGGGTCATAGATGTGGGTCTCCGCAGAGATGTAGTCGCCGACCTTGATGCGCTTGCAGTGGGAACCCGTCTCGACGACTTCGCCCGCCACTTCATGCCCCAGGGTTTGTGGGAGGGCCTTCTCGCCGATCCGACCAGCCGACCACGGATCCCACTTGTAGATGTGCACGTCGGTGCCGCAGATGCTCGTAGCCCGCACCTTCACCACCACCCAGTCCGGCTGAGGGGTGGGCACGGGCTTGTCCTGCAACTCCGCACCAAGCTCAGGCTTGGTCTTCACTACAGCCTTCATACTCGCCATCGATGTCCTCCTGTGGATCATCCCTCTCGCGGCCCCGCACGCACAATTCCCACGTTTCGGAGTCTAGGGGATGCCCCCACCCCGGGCAAGCTGAGGCTGCGCATGACCGGGTGCGTGACACTGTGGGCGGGCTCTTGAGCGTCATGTCGCCGAGCGATTGTCTGCGCGCGTGGATGGCCCTCTTCGCCCTGAAAGGGCGCTCTATGACAGCCCAGGGCGACGCCCTGGGGCGGGGTTGCCCGAAGCAACGTAAGCCCTGAAAGGGCGAAACAAGGCTATGCCGCCCTTTCAGGGCTTGTGTCTGTCTCGGTCACGAGGTCCCAGGGCGTTGCCCTGGGCTGA
>JAAEQG010000784.1 GCA_024231775.1 bacterium | reverse complement strand
GGCCGTGGTAGAAGTCTGTGGGACAGGCTTTCCAGCCTGTCGTCCAGCTTCTACGGACCCCAGGAGACCGGCTGGAAAGCCGGTCCCACAAGGAAGAGAGTCTAGCCACGGACTGCTAACTGACGACGGAGCTTAGCTGTCGTAGTCGAGTCGCAAGGCCTGCTCGACATCCGAGACGCGGAAGATGCCCATGGCTTTCTTCGCGGTGGGCAGGGAGCTGGCGTAGAAATACTCGATGTTGATCCCCGCCAGCGAGAGTCTGTCCGCCACCGCAGCGAACCCTCCCGGGGTATCGGGCACCTCGATGGCCATGCATTTGACGGTGACGAAGGCAGCCCCGGCGGCGGCGAGGGCTTCTTTGGCCTTTTCGGGCTCATCCACGACGATGCGCACCGTGCCAATGTCGATGGTATCTATCACGGCTACGGCCCGGATGTTGATGCTCCGTTCGGTGAAGTGGGCGCAGAGATCGGCGATCACCCCGGTCCGGTTCTCCAGGAATATGGAGATCTGTTCGACGATTTCGGCGTTGTGTTCCATCGGCTGAGTTCCTTTTCCACGAACGGAACCCCGGAGGTGCCGAACCGGATCGGCTTCCGAGCAATTCGCAAAAGGCTGCCCCGTCCGGAAGGCGCGGGCTGGCCATCCTAGCGGAAGGGCAGGAGCGACGCTACCCGACGCTCGGGGCCGGGGACAACCCTGCTCGTCGTCCCCCACCTCGAGATCCGCCCGTGTGGCGGATCAACGAGATGGGGCACCCGGTATCCGGGGAGTGGGACCTTGGGGGAACGTTTTGCCTGCGAAGACCGCGTGCCGGCGCTTGGGGATCAGACATGACCCCGCGCTGGCGCTTGGGGCTCGGATGGGGCACCGCCTGAACCGTCACGGGGCACGTTTCGTACGGTTGGCGAGCGAGAATAACCGTGGGACACTGCCGAATACATGGTTATAGTTGCCCATGGTTCGCGGAGGTGGCTTGGTGGAGGGCGCGGGCCTGCGGCGTAACTAGGTTAGTGGAGGACTGGGCGATGAACGCGACCGGAATCGCCTACATCTTGTGGCTGCCGCCCCTGGGACTGCTGGGGGTGCATCGCTTCTACTGCGGACGGGTAGGTACCGGGCTACTCTGGTTGTTCACCGGAGGGCTGGTGGGGCTTGGCTGGCTTATCGACATGTTTCTGATCCCTAGCATGGTCCGCGAGGAGAACGCCCGGGTGATATCGCGCCTGCGCGAGCAAGGCCCGCTGGGCCTGATGCCCGCCAACCATGGATCGGCGGGTCCCCCACCCCAGCCGGGCTCGCTCCAGTACGACCACCGGGTGATATACTGTGTGCGTTGCGGCGCAGCCATGCAGGTTCCGCTGGAGGCGGTCGGTCGACAGTACGGATGCCCTCACTGCCGTGCGGTGCTGGTCGTTCCCGCGTAAGCGCGGGTCAACTCTTCAACCAGCGCTCCATCCGATCCAGCCCCGCGTCGATGCGTTCCATGCTGGTGGCAAACGACACGCGTACGTGGGCATCGTTTCCAAAGGCGATCCCGGGGACGACCGCCACATGGGCCTCCTCCAGCAGGCGCTGGGCAAAAGCGATCGATCCGGACACCCCCAACCTTTCGTAGGAACCCAGGCAGTTTGGAAACGTGTAGAACGCTCCGGTAGGTTGCACACAACTGATCCCGGGCATGGCGCAGAGCCGCTGGTGCATGTGCGCAGCCCGCTTGGCGAATTCGGTGCGCATGTCTTTGACGCAACTCTGATCGCCGGTCAAAGCCTCAACGAGAGCTAGCTGGGTGAACGTCGCCGCTCCACTGGTGCGCTGGCTCTGCAGTTTGGCCATGGCTTTGATGACTGCCGGCGGACCGGCAGCGTAGCCGATGCGCCATCCGGTCATGGCATAGGTCTTGGATCCACCGCTGACCGTAACGGTTTTGGCGTAGGCGTCCTCTCCGGTGGCAGCGATGCTCAGGTGCTCAGCCCCCTCGTAGACCAGTTGATCGTAGATCTCGTCAGAGAGCACGATGATGTCGCGTCCGCGGATGAACTCGGCAATCTCGCGGATCTTGTGGGGGCTGTAGGTGAACCCCCCGGGGTTGCTGGGGGAGTTGAGCACCAGCATACGGGTCTTCTCGGTGACCGCTCCCTCCAATTGACCGACGGTGATCTCGAACCCGTGCACCTCATCGCCATGCACGAAGACCGGTACGGCTCCGGCCAGCTTGATCTGCTCGGGATACGATACCCAATATGGCACGGGCAGGATGACCTCGTCGCCCGGGTTCAGCAGCGACATGAAGGTCATGTGCACCGCGTTCTTCGCCCCGGCGGTGATGATGATCTGGGAGGGGTCGTAGTCGAGCCCGTTCACGCGCTTGAGTTTCTCACAGGCAGCCTGCTTGGCTGCGGGCAGACCCGAGGCGGGCTTGGGATACTTTGTCTCTCCGTTGCGCAGGGCCTGGATCGCCACCTCCTTGATGTGCTCGGGCGTGTCGAAGTCAGGCTCGCCGGCGGCGAGGCTGATCACGTCGATCCCCTCAGCTTTCATCTTGGCTGCCTTCGCGGAGACGGCCAGAGTAGCCGACTCGGCGAGCTGCTGGATGCGATGGGCGATCCTCATCAGTCTGTTCTCCTCAGCGCAAACCCCTCCCCCCTGGAGGGCAGGCTGCGCAATCTTGCGTTTGCGGTGGTGGTCAAGCCCCGTCGGCCGGACCGGCCCAAGCGTATACTCTACCTCCATCGACCACCGTCAGGCAATACTGGACCCATCGCCGCCGCAGCCAGCCACGTGGTGGCGGGGAATCGCGCACCGCACTGCGCAGCTGACCGGTGATATGCGCCAGAACCTCTGTGGGCGTCTGGCGATGGAGCATGGCGTCCGACCGGGTCGGGCGGTGATCGCGAGGCAGCGGAACGCATCTTCCATGTTGACAGCAGGTTATCCTCCCGGTACGGGACAGGGTTGCGGTGGACGTGGCGCCGGCGTGCGCTGCCCGGACGGACCCGGTTGACCGCGCCTGTCCCTTCCCCGCGGGCATGATACTTGCTGGCTGGTGGGACAGGTCGTGGTTGCCCCAGCAGCGGATTCACCGTTCCGCCCTCGGAATGGGCGTGACAATCCAGGTTCCAGCAGAGGTACGGCGATGAGCATCAGCCAGATAGCCCGATCAATCAGCGAGTCCGCAACGCTCAAGCTCAACGAGACGGCGGCGCAGTTGCGTCAGAAGGGCGAGCCGGTTATCCATCTGGGAGGCGGTGAACCGAAGAGCCGCGCCCCCCTCGACGCCCTGGTCGCCGCCGCATCCAAGGTCAACAGCGGCGAGGTCCGCTACACTCCGGCAGACGGAATCCCCGCGCTCAAGCAGGCGATCATCCGTTACACCGACGAGTATTACGGGCACCGCATCGAACCGGAGCAGGTGATGGCGTCCGGCGGGGCCAAGCAAGCCATCATCGTTGCCCTCCAGGCGATCCTCAATCCGCAAGAAGAGGTCATCTTCCCTACCCCCTACTGGGTGAGCTACCCGGAGATGACCAAGCTGTGCGGCGGGGTCCCGGTTCCGGTGCTTGCGGAAGACGGATCGTTTTGCCCACGGCTGGCGGACATCGAAGCCAAGGTGGGCGCTTACACCAAGGCGATCATCATCAACAGCCCGAGCAACCCGACCGGGGCGATGTACTCCGCGGAGTTCATCGCCGCGATAGTGGAGTTCTGCGAGCAGCGCAGTCTCTACCTGATTATGGACGACATCTATCACCGCCTGATCTTCGACGGGCGCAAGCCGATCAGTTGTTATCAATACGCCAAGGATCTGGGGGAGAGTTCCAAGCTGATCGTGATCAACGGCGTCTCGAAGCAGTATGCCATGACCGGCTTCCGCATCGGCTGGGCGGTGGCCAACAAGAAGCTGATCGAGGCGATGACCAACATCCAGAGCCATCAGTCCTCGGGTCCGTCGGTGGTGCTTCAGGCGGCGGCGGTGGCAGCGCTGGACGGCGTGCAGTCCAGCGTGGAGAACCTGCGCCTGACCCTGGAGAACAACCGCAACGTGATGGTGGATCAGCTCCGGGCGTTCGAGGGGGTGAAGCTGACGCCGCCCGATGGTACGTTCTACTGCTTCCCCGACTTCAGCGCGTATGACCGGGATTCGACCCGGCTGAGTCGTTTTCTGCTGGAGAAGGTCCGGGTGGTGACCGTGCCGGGGGTGGAGTTCGGCATGGAAGGGCACCTGCGCCTGTCCACTTGCGGAACGATTAAGGATATTACCGAGGGCGTCGAGCGGATGAAATGGGCGTTGGACCCCAACTCGCCCAACGAACTGTACATCGGCGACCGCAAACTCGTGCGCGATTGGTCGTGACGAGGCGGTCAACCGTCCGCTTCTCGCTTTGTAGTGCTGCCCCGGTGGGCGGCGCCGTCCGAGTTCTTCGTCACCCTCCCTGGGGGTGATGCTACACTGAAACTGGGAACACTGGGCTGATAGCTTCTTCGAGGGAGCGGACATGACCAAGTATCTTGATTTCGACACCCCGGCGACCAAGCAGGCAGCGGACCTCGCGAGCGACTTCAAGCTGAAGCACCATGGGCTGATCCACCTGGATCGGGTCTTCTGGAACCTGCCCGCGTCGGCGCTGTACGAGGAGGCGATCTTCCGCGGTGAAGGTCATGTGGTCTCCGGCGGGCCGCTGTTGGTGCGTACCGGCAAGCACACCGCCCGAGCGGCGGCGGACAAGTTTGTGGTCCACGAGGACAGCACCGCCGACGAGATCTGGTGGGGGCAGTACAACCGGCCCATCGCCCCCGAGAAGTTTAGCGGGCTGCTCACGCGCTTGCAGGCCTTCCTGCAGGGCGAGGAGCTGTTCGTGCAGGACTGCTACTGCGGAGCCGATCCCGAATACCGCATGCCCGTGCGGGTGATCACCGATAGCGCGTGGCAAAGCCTCTTCGCCCGCAACATGCTCGTCCCTATCGAGAACCCCGACGAGCTCAAGCGTCACGTGCCCCAGTTCACGATCATTGCGTCCCCCTCGTTCAAGGCGGACCCGCGCATCGACGGCACGCGCAGCGAGACCGCCATCGTGCTCAACTTCGCCGAGCGGATGGCGATCATCGCCGGAAGCAGCTACGGCGGGGAGATCAAGAAGACGGCGTTCACGGTGATGAACTTCCTGCTGCCGCGGGAAGGTGTGCTGGCGATGCACTGCTCCGCCAACGTGGGGGCTGAGGGGGATGTTGCGTTGTTCTTCGGGCTTTCCGGGACGGGCAAGACCACGTTGTCAGCAGATCCGAAGCGCAGCCTGATCGGCGACGATGAGCACGGCTGGAGTGACCAGGGAGTATTCAACTTCGAGGGCGGGTGCTACGCGAAGGTGATCCGCCTGTCCGCGGAACACGAGCCGCAGATCCACGCGTGTACCCGGCGTTTCGGAACGATCCTGGAGAACGTGGTGCACGATCCGGCTTCGCGGCAGATCGATCTGGACGACGATATCCTTACAGAGAACACCCGGGCGTCTTATCCGCTCGAGTTCATCCCCAACGTGATCCCCGACAAGATGGTGCGGACCCACCCGAAGAACGTCATCTTCCTCACCTGCGACGCCTCGGGCGTGCTGCCGCCGATTGCCCGGTTGAGTCCGGAGCAGGCTATGTACCACTTCATCAGCGGATACACGTCCAAGATTGCGGGGACGGAGATCGGATTGGGTATCGAGCCGCAGATCACCTTCAGCTCCTGTTTCGGGGCGCCGTTCATGGTGCATCATCCGTTCAAGTACGCCGAGCTGCTCAAGGCGAAGATGGCCAAGCACGGAGCACGCTGCTGGCTGGTGAACACCGGATGGGTGGGCGGTCGCTTTGGGGTGGGCAAGCGGATCAGCATCCGCCACACGCGCAACCTGTTGAGCGCCGTGCTGGACGGGCGGCTGAGCGACGTTGAATACCGCGTGGACAAGCTGTTCGGGTTCGAGGTGCCGCTGACCTGTCCCGAGGTCCCCGACGACGTGCTGGACCCGGCGGACTCCTGGGGGAGCAAAGACGAGTACTGGAAGAAGTACGACGCTCTCGCCGCGCGCTACATCGAGAATTTTAAGCTCTTCGAGAGCGGTTGCCCGGAAGAAGTCAAAGCCGCCGGTCCGAAGCGGTTGTAGGGTGGAACGCCGGGTCTATCAACGGGTAACCGCAAGCCGACCCACCCTGCGGCTGGCATGTTGACGGCGCGAGACGCTCCTACGTGGCGGGGCGCTCGGCAGGCTGATCGTCCGCGGGCGGGTCGGAGCGATCGGGTTGCTCGACCGGACCTGAGGCTGGAGCCCCCTCCAAACCATCGACTAGGAACGCAGCCGGGGCGGGCTTGCGCCCGCGAGCGAAGACCAGCAGGACGATGAACAGCAGGCCGAAGACTGTCGTGGCGCTGGCGGCTGCCATCTCGGCTTCATCACCCACGTGTCCCTGGGTCGACATGAAGACTATGGGCGCTCCCATGCCGATCATGGTCAGCGAGAGCAAGAACGGGCGCAGGGTGTTTTGCCAGAACGTCGGCCTGCGGCGCAGCGTGGTCTTGCGCAGGGCGAAAGTCAGAAACGCACCGCAGGCTACGCAAGCGGTCACGACAGCCTGAAGGTCGTCTTTGCAGCCGTAGTCCAGCATAACGGCGCCGAGAAGGGACACGATGACCCCTGCGACGAGCAGGAAGCTGATTACGCTCCAGATCGCGCGCACCGCGGTATGGCGCAACGGCGCCAGAGGGATGCGTGATGCCATGCGGGCATGCTGCGAGTCGTGCTCGACAGGGATCCCCATGGGGATAGCGGGTTCCGCGTGGGGATCGTGCCCCTCGTCGCCGTAGCGCACCGCCGTCGCTCCCACGGCATGGGCGGCCCGCTGGCCGGCGCGCCCGAGCTGCTCTCCGACCTGTCCAAGCTGTTGGCTGACCCGTTGGAGCTGGCTGGAAAACCCACTCGCCGCCTCCGGTTCGTACGCTTCCGCCCCGTCCTCCGCGTCGGCAGGCGGTC
>JAAEQG010000783.1 GCA_024231775.1 bacterium | reverse complement strand
TGTGGTGCTGCCCGGACCGCAACCGAAGTCGATCACCACGCCGGGGGCAGGGTTATCATGCTCCGCCAACCAGCGTTGGACCCACGCCACTCGCCCGCGGGCAAAGAAGTCCTGGGACTCCCCGCTCAACGCCAACCCGCGAGCGCAGCACGCTTCGTAGTGTGCTGCGTACCCGTCGAACTCCGCGGACCGGGCGACGTCGGTCATGGGGTCGCTCCTTCCGTCGCGACTCGACTGCACGCCACCCGGGCGCCGGTTCGAGGGGTATACACATACTGGGCGATTTTCGGGGGAACTCCCCCAGCCGGGACCAGGTCGAACTGGGCGACTAGATCCTCTGGCGGGGGCAGGAAGTAGCGGCGATGGTGATTGTCGGGGTCGAGCACGAACAGCACGCGTAAGTCAGCTACCCCGCGACGACGCATTATCCGTTCACCCCAAGCCCGCAACTGACTCTTGTCGCTGGGGGTTGGGCAGGCGGGTATCCAGGTTTCCAGGGCGATCTCGTCGGGGAAGTTGCTCACCACGAGCAGCCCGTCGTCTTTTTTGGTCCTTAACCATTCGTAGAGCGCCGTGCTGTGGGGCTCGAAGTAAAGCGCCTGTCGACCGATTGGAGTCACCTCCACCGGTCGCGAAGCCAAACGCCGGTACGCTCGTCCCCAATCCTGGTTCACCGTCCATGAACACGCCAGCAGGAGCGGTACGCAGGCCAACACCCGCACATGGCGCCGGCGAAAGGCCAGGATCGGACCGACGAAAAACAAAAAGTAGAACGGGCGGATTGGCCGATAGTAGCGATCTAACCCGGCGTAGTCGAAGCGCTCGCGAAACAAGAACGTCATTCCCACCAGCAACAACAGGCCCGCTCCAGCGATCACCACCCCCAAGCGCACCGGAGCCCCGTCGAGAAACTCCCGCAGATCCAGCCGTGATCGGCGAAACCCCAAGGGCAGGATCATGGCTCCCAGAGGAAGGACCGCGCCGAAGAACCACTTCGCCTCCGGCCGGTGAGCGTAGAAGGTCTGCTCGGTGAAGTGTGCCCAAGCCGTGGTCAGGGTCTGCACATCCGCAGAGACGTTCCAGCCATCACCCACCGGGTATTGCTGGGCTACCGGAAGATCGCCGCTCAGCCCGCGGTTGATCGCCGCCAACAGCAGGAGCGGAGTCGCAGCCGCCACGCCATACACGACGACATGGTTCCACCGCAGCCGCCGCTTCCAGGCCCATTCGAGCAACAGGAACGCCCCCATGCCCAACGGCAGGAAGACCGCCGCGTACCGAACCCACACCGCCGCCCCCGCAAACAGCCCGAGCGTCGCCAGCCGAACCGGTGAGGGAGTTCGCGACGGGGGCGCCGCAGGCGTCACCGGCCACCCCAGCCCCCACCAAGCCGTCAACAACACCAAAGCAACCCAGGCTACCAGCACGGTGTCCGAACTCGGCTGGGCCAGGTTGGGAACGGTGAACGTGCCCATCGCTCCCAGTAGGGCGATCAACCCCGCTGGCCAGCGCCGGGGCAGACACCGCCGCAGCAGCACAAACCAGGCGATCATGCCCACGCCGCAGCACGCTACGTTGAGCAGCTCCGCAGCTTGCACAATACCGATTCCCAGCAGCATCCGCAGCCCGCAGAGCATCAGGGGGTATCCCGCCGGCCATTGAGTCAGACCTGCCCAATCGCGATGCCATTCCCACGTTTCCGAGGGGATTCGAGGAACTGGGGCGGTGAGGCCGAAACCCGCACACAACCGGTCCGCCGCCAGCAGGATGACCGCATTGTCGGCGATGATCACCGGCGCAGCACTAAGGCGACGGGCGACGAGGCCCAGCCCCGCCACGACGATCACGGCCAGCACCACCCAAGCGGTTCGGCGTACGTTCGGATTCCGCCACCGACGCCCCACACTCATCCCGTAGTCCCCCAGGGCTGGGGAGCGCACGTCGCGCGCCCAGCCTCTATCGGCTGTATCCTTCTGCCTCTACGGTAGTTATCGGAAGTTGACGCTCCGCGGTGCAGCTTCGCGGCCAGCTCCCATGCGTCCGGGGTTTGCAGCGTAACATCTTGTTTCCAAATGGGTTACGTCGCAGGGCCTGGCTCTCTGTTTTCATTCTGTGCGGGTGGGCGGGGGATGAATTGGTGTGTCATAGTGTTGACCCGAAAGGTCTATCTAGATTAGCTTATAGAGTAATCAACTTTGGGCCACCCCCCACAGATCGCGGTCACCGCCCAGTCCGGCGAATGGGCATCCGGTCGTATCCGGAATGGCGCTCCGCAGGCCATCGCAACGTGGGCGGGCACGTTGGTTTTTCCGAGGAGGACATTGTTCAAGCCCTCCTCTGACGGTTGGGTTTCAGGGAGTACCCCGGATGGCGGAAGGACTTGCAGAGCGGTTGGAACCCATCCCGGCGCGGCTTGCGCCCAGGCAGATCGACACCGCAGCGGAGTGGCGCTGGTGGTTGACCGGGCTGGTTCTGGGCACGCTGGTGTTCGAGACGGTGACCGGTCTGACCATCTACCTGCTCGCGTTCTCGGTGTTCAACCAGTACGCGGTGCTGCTGCACACGGTGGTCGGCGTGCTGATCCTGTTCCCGTTGGGCTGGTATCTGGGGGTCCACTGGTGGCGTCGGTTTCGCGGCAACCTCAATCATTACCAACTGTTGGGCTACGCTTCGGCAGTCCTTCTGCTGGCTTTGGCGGTCAGCGGGGTCGTCCTGACTTGGCAGGCGCTGTTCAGCCTGCGGATCAGTCCGGTTTGGGACTTGATTCATGTGATCGGCGGGTTGGTGATAATCGGGGTCCTCGGCGCGCACCTGGCTACGCTGGTGTGGCGTAAAGCCAGGAACACGGAGGCCTTCCAGGCGGTTCGTCGGGCGCATAGATCGTGTCTGGTTCAATCGCTGGTGTGGGGCGGTGGACTCACCGTGCTTTGCGCGGTGCTGGCGGTGGCCTACAGCGCACCGACGTTCGAGAGCGCCTTTTCCGCGGACTACAGTTTTCGATACGGCGCGGATCGTCCTTTCGCCCCCAGTCTGGCCCGGCGGGACATGTCCGCCGTCGACGGAGCCCTGCGTGCGCAGGTCCTCGAGGCGCTCAATGATGACGCCCAGAAAGCTGCAGTCGCAGAAGAACTCCGTGCGGACCCGATCCAACACGTCGGAATCGTCACGGTGGCTGAGCGACTGTGTGCAGCCCTGGACCTCGACGCGAAACAGCGTGTCCGGATCGACCGCGCCTTGGCTGAAGCCCGCGACGCCTATCGCCAACACGGACGGATCGCTCCGCAGCGTCTGGCCGGTTCGCGTGGATGTGGGACCAGCGGTTGTCATAGCGAGATACTGGAAGAGTGGCTGCCCAGCGCCCACCGCTACGCTTCGATGGACTTCGTGTTTCAGAAGGTGCAGGCGAACATGGCGGAGGAGCTCGCCCCCGAAGCCACCCGCTACTGCGCCGGCTGCCACGACCCGATTGCGCTGTTCAGCGGAGCGAAGAACGTCGGGAACACGACCCTAAGCGTGGAGGGGGCTGACGAAGGCGTGTCCTGTCTGGTTTGTCACGCCATGGTACAGACCGACGTACGCGGAAACGCGGACTACACGGTGGACCCCGGCGTGCGGTATCTGTACGAGCTGGAGGAGGGGCCTTGGTCCAAGCAGATTAGCGATTTTCTCATCCGGGCATATCCGCGGCACCACGTGGCGTCCTATACCCGACCGCTCTACAAGACCGCCGAAGTCTGCGGGGCCTGCCACAAGCAATTCATCGACGAGGAATTGAATGAAGTCGGCTGGGTGCAGGGCCAGAATCAGTACGACAACTGGCGCAAGAGTCGTTGGCATACCGAGGGGGATCCTGCCAGAACGATCAACTGCCGGGAGTGCCACATGCCGCTGCTCGAGGGCGAGGAACCGGCGGCGGGCGACCTTCACGATTTCAACCGTCATGCTGCGGACGGGAAGCATCGCAGCCATCGCTTCCTCGCCGCCAACCAGTTCGTCCCTCGCCACATGGGTCTCGAAGGCGCGGAGGAGCAGTGCAAGCTCACCGTCGACTGGCTACGGGGCGAGTATCCGGTTCCGGAGATCGCCGACCGGTGGACTACGGGTCCGGTGATCCGGATAGAGCTCGGTGTTCCGGAGGCGGTACGCCCGGGGCAGAGTGCGGCCGTGCAGACCGTGATCGTGAACAACAAGACCGGACACGACTTCCCGACCGGGCCGATGGACATGATCGAGGGATGGGTCGAGTTGACCGTCACCGACGAACACGGAGCGGTTATCTTCGCCTCGGCACGTCCTGATGAACGAGGCTACCTGGTCAATCCCGAGGTCGTCTTCAAGGCGGAGCCGATCGACCGGCACGGCCAACTGATCGGCAAGCACGAATTGTGGAGGAAGGTCGGAGCCAGGTTCAAGCGCACGCTCTTTCCCGGATTCAGCGACACCGCGGAGTTCGTCTTCGAGTGCCCGGCGACGCCGACGGATCCGGAACGAGTCGCGAAGCTCAGCATACCGGAGACAACCACGGTTGCGGTGCCTGAAGGATTCGCCGGTCGCCATTTGCGCGTAACGGCTGTCGTCTGGTACTGCAAGTTCAGCGCCGCGTTTCTCGACCGACTGTTCGGACCGGAGGCTGGGCTGCGCAGCGAGGTAACCGAGATCGCCCGAGCTGAAGCCGTGATTCCGGTTCTGCACGACGGATTGGTGCTCAATGAATAAGCGGTACGCACTGTTGATCCGCTGGACGCTGGTGACCGTCGCCTCAACTGCGGCGGTGGGCGGAGCGGTTGCGCTGGTCAGCCGACCTCAGCAGCACGTCGTCCCCGCGGCACATGCTCAGGTTGAGGGTTTGACCAGTGTACTGACGCGCAGCGCGGAGGACGCCGACGTGCCTCTGCGCTTCACCGAGGTTGCCCAGAACGCAGGGATCACCTTTCGCCATTATCCCGCCGTGCGGGCATCGGTGCTTCCGGAGGACATGGGCTCGGGAGTTGCCTGCGGCGATTACGACAACGATGGGCGTCCCGATCTGTTCTTCGTCAACTTTACCCAATCGATCGTGGGAGCGGTATCAGGCGGCAGTTCTTCGGGCCGCTGTCGCCTGTACCGCAACCACGGCGACATGCACTTCGAGGATGTCACCACTGAAGCCGGGGTCGGCTTGGCGGCGTTCGGACTGGGTGCGGCATGGGGGGACTATGATGACGATGGCGACCTGGATCTCTACGTCACCACCTTCGGGGCCAACGTGCTCTACCAGAATCGCGGGGACGGGACATTTCTCGACGTGACCTCGTCCGCCGGCGTGCAGGACACCCGTTTTGGTGCGGGGTGCTCGTGGGCCGACTTCGATCGCGACGGCGACCTGGATCTCTACGTCTGCAATTACGTGGACTTTGTCCTGCGAACGAAGGACCGCGGTGTGACCGAACGGCAATACGGTACCGAACAACCCTACACCTTGAACCCATCCTCTTATCCGCCGCTGCCCAACAGTCTGTTTCGCAATCGTGGCGACGGTACGTTCGAGGAGGTGGCTGGTCCTGCCGGGGTGGCTGATCCCCAAGGCCGCAGCTTGTCGGCCAGTTGGGCGGATCTGAACAACGACGGCTGGCCGGACCTCTACGTAGCCAACGACGTGTCCAAGAACGCTGTCTTCCTCAATCGAGGCGACGGCAGCTTCATCGACGTGGGAGCCGCGTCACTCGCCGCCGACTATCGCGGCGCGATGGGGCTGGCGATAGGCGATATTGACGACGACCTGGACCATGACCTTCTGGTGACCCACTGGATCGCCCAGGAGAATGCCCTCTACCGCAACATGACCCGGGACGAAATGCTGGGGGCGTCGGAGGGCGGCCGGTTGTGGTTCCTCGATTCCGCCGACGAGCTCGGGTTGGGGCAGATTTCGCTGGACATGGTCGGATGGGCGACAGGGTTGTGCGACTTCGACAACGACGGACGGCGCGACCTGTGGATCATCAATGGGAGCACGTTCGAGGACCACAGCGACCATCGCCGGCTGCGTCCCCAGCAGACGCTCCTCTTCTGGAACCACCCCGAGCGCGGTTTCGTAAACGTCGCGGCGCAGGCCGGCCCAAGCCTGGCCCAACCGTTCGTCGGTCGTGGAGGAGCCCAGGTTGATTTGGACGACGACGGGCGCGTTGACCTTGTCGCCATGGTACACAGCGGGGACGCCCGCGTGCTGCACAACGAGTCCGAGCCTTCGGGACATTGGCTACATCTCAAGCTGCGCCAGCGCGGGGGGAATCGCTTTGCGCTCGGTGCCCGGGCGTATGTCACCGTTGGAGAGGTCACGCAGATGGCGGAGGTCGGCTGTAGTTCATCCTACCTATCACAGGACGACCTCACGCTCCACTTCGGGCTGGGCGCGGCGTCAACCGTCGATGTGCTTCGCGTCGTGTGGCCTGACGGTACCGAAGACCGATATCCGTCACTGGCCGTGAATCAGACGCTGACCTACACGAACGATGCTCACTATCCGGTGGCCCCGCTCGACGGTTGAGGCACTTCCGGTAAGCTCTGTGCGTCCCACAACCGGGCGCTCGCGGCCATGCTTGCGCCACGACGACGGTCGCATGTTCCACAGCCGCGTGAGCAGTATCACACACCAGGTGTTATCGGACGAAGTTCACTACGGTAACCGTCGCCGAGGAGACGGCTTGGTGGGCGTTACCCGATCCGCTACAATCGACTGGTAGCGGTGGATTGCGGTCCGCAGGGCTCAACCAGCTGCAGTGATCCAGGGGGGCAGCCGGATACACCGCCAAATGCCCGTCTCGCCAGTCACTCACGGCGGCGACGGCGGTTTAGCCTACCTTTGCCTTGGGGGATCAGGTTCATGAACATCAGGCTGGGTCAGCTCCGGGTCGCTTTGAGTGTTCTGCTGCTTCTGGCGCTTGCGCCGCTCGCACAACCTGCGCGGGGGGAGGTTTTGCGCATTCCACAGTTGAACGAGACGACGTCCTCGAACCAGGCTCAGCTTCTGGTCGCCGGTCCGTGGGGATCAGCCCCGGGCCAGTTCGGCAAGGTTGACGAAGCGTCGCGCCCCGGCCCGATGGACTTCGCCGTCAATGAGGACTCTCTCTTTGTCCTCGATCCGGTCAACTCCCGCGTGCAGGTCTTCAGCCTCGAGGGGACGTTCCTCCGCGAGATACCGATCGGAACGCGGACGGCGGACTTCCTCGGGATCGACGACACCGGGGCGGTGGTGGTGTTGGATCCGTTCGTGAGGCGTGAGTACAAGGTGTACTCGCCTGCGGGCGAACTGCGGACGCACGCCGCCATGCCTTCCGCCATCACCCTGGCTTCCGCCGTGTTCCTGGAGGGGGAACGCGTGTGGATCGAGGAACGCCACCATCAGGTTCATGAAGTGTTGGCCGGTTCGCAAGTACCTCGCGCCCCGGCGCAGGTGGTGGGCACGCTGGAGGGGCGTCCGCAGGGCGCGGACCGCTCCGTCGTTCATGTTCGCAGAGAGGGGGCCGACCAGATTGTCATTCGCCGCGGACCACCCGGCCAGGCGGAAGATCGTCGCACGTTGCGTTTTCCACAGCCGGTGGCTTCGATCGCGGCGTTGGAGACCGATGCAGCCGGACGGGTGTACGTTGCAGCCAACTGTCCGTGCGAGCCCGAGAAGGATCCGTGGACGACGGACCTCGTTGTTATCGTGCTCACGCCGGCAGGTGAGCTTGTCGGAACCTTGCGTTTGCCCAACAGGTACGTCACGGATCACTACCGCAAGCTGTGCGTCTCCCGCGACGGGCACATCATTCAAATGCAGACCACCGAAGAGGAAGTCCGCTTCGTCCGCTGGACCGTCGCAATACACACCGGGAAGGGGGGATCACGATGAGGACTCGCGTGTATATCGGTTCGGCGTTGGCGACTTTGCTCGCCGTCGACCTGGCGATGGCCCAGATCGCCGACAGAACCCGCCAGGACATCATCGATTACGCCGTCACCGGAATCGGATCGCCGTATGTCTGGGGCGGTGGAAGCTGGGATCCGGACAACCGCGCGTACGGCGGAGCGGACTGTTCCGGGTTCGTGAGCAAATCGTGGTCGCTGACGCGTTGGACGCCATTCCGCGTGGAGTATCACGGCCCCTACTCGACCGGGAGCCTGATCTCGACGCCGGGCACCTACTGGGACGAGGTGGATCGCTCCGAAATGCTCTACGGCGATGCCATCGTATATCGCTATGACACTTCCAGTGGGCACACCTACATCTATCTTGCGGGGGACGGCTGGGGCGAGCATCTGGTTTACGAGGCCCGCGGCACGGCGTACGGCATCGTACACCGCTGGCGCACCGTCCCCGGCGGAATGTACGCCGAGAAAGGAATCCGTCGCGATCAGATCGTGGAGAACATCGACGTCACCGAGCACATCATCGAGACCGACGACGGCGCTCCCTACTACACCGACTCGGGGATGACGGGGAACTCTCAGTACGACAGCTACGCTCTCGGCTGCCAGGAGGGCAACTGCCGCTACAGATGGGTGACGGCGACCCGGAACGAGACCTGCACCTTCACGCCCGATCTGCCGGACACGGGCCTGTACCGCATCTACGTCACCTGCAACGAAGACGATGAGAACGTCAGCGGAGTTGGCGTCACCATCAACCACGCCTCGGGTGCGGACGCCTTTGTCTGGGACCAGGACTACGACTTGCTGCATAACACGTGGGTGCCCATGGGGGATGAGAGTTTCCTGTTCAACGCGGGTATGTCCGGTAGCGTGGTCTGGGACGATTACAGCGCCACGCCCACGGATGGAAACCACGTCTTCCGCGGAGACGCCACCAAGTTCTCGCTGGACAACCGCGTCGAGGTGGATGGAGTAGGTGGGGCGACCGGAAAGCACGCCACCATCCGTGGGGCCTTGTCGTGGCTGGCCAGCAATGAATCCGAAGAACCCAACGTGATCAACATCACCTGCGACACGCTCACGGAGAGCGGCTGCATAGAGGTGAACCTCCTGGACGACGTGACCATCAACGGCGACGCTGACGATAACGGGGTTCCGGTGACCATCACGGTGACGCCCGGTGCACCTGTGGACTGGTCGTCGCGTTCGTGCGGAATGTACTTCGACATTCCCATTCAGCACACCTACACCGTGCGCGACATCGTCCTGATCCCCCAGTTTGTTTCCGCGGGTTACGCGACCAATGCCTACGGGTTGATTATCGACGAGCAGAACCCTTCCGGGGACGCGTGCGCCATGTCCCTGGTGCTGGAGAACGTCACCGTAGCCGGCAGTTTGCCGGGCAATGTGCCCACCGATGCGGAGGTCGATGCCCGCGGTTCGGCGACGCTGTTTGGCAGTAGCGATTCCGGGTACGGCGCTGCGGTGTTCCAGCGCAATTCCGACTGGGCGGGCGATGACGGGTGTCGTCAAGCCGTCACCGCGACCGACCTGACCGTGACGCACAGCGCCACCCGCGGAATCGTCGTACGCGCGTCCTACACGGACTGGGTCTTCGACGGCGGTTTGGTGGTCAGCTACAGCAACCTGGAGGGTATCAAGACCGACCAACTCGGCGGGAGCACGCTGACGATCCGAGGCTCGAACGGGGGCAACCCCAACCAGCTTATCGGCAACGACGGTGGAGGCTTGGCCAACCTGGGTAACTCTGGGGTGGGCACGGTTGTGCTGGAACAGGCGATCATTCGGGAGAATGGCGATTCCGGCGTTTACTCTGACGATGCGACCACCACGGTGCGCAATTGCATCATAACCAACAACGACGCGTCCGGAGCCGGAGGTGGCGTGGCGGCAATCGATGGTACGCTGACGGTGCGCAACTGCACGATTGTGGACAACACTTCGGGAGGTGGTGCGGGCGGGATCGATATTTCGTCCGCGAGTGCGACGATCGCTCAGTGCATCCTGTGGGGTAACACGCCCACGGAAACTGGCGGCAGTCCGCTGGTGACCTACAGCGACGTCCAGGGCGGGTACGCCGGGTTGGGTAACATTGATGAAGACCCGCAGTTCATCGACTCGGCGTCGGCGGACTATCACTTGAAACGCAGTTCGCCGTGCGTAAATGCCGGAGACCCCACGTTCACCCCGGAAGCTGGCGAAACCGACATCGACGGCGATGCTCGCGTGCAGGGCGGGTTTGCCGACATGGGCGCGGATGAGACCCCGTACTGGGACGGTGACCTGGACCAGGACGGGGACGTCGATCTCGACGACTTCGCCGGGCTGGTCGATTGCCTCTCCGGTCCGGAGGCGTCCCCGGCGCCAACACCGCCGGTTCTCGCCCAGGACTGTCTGGATACATTCGACTTCGATGAAGACGGCGATGTAGATCTGGCGGATTGCGGCGAGCTGCGTCTGCGTCAAGCCGGCGAGCCGTCCGAGCCGGTTGACGACGTGCTGCTGGAGTCCCGCGATGCCGGTGGGAGCGTGCTCCCCGCGCCCGCGTATCTCGAGGAGGGCAGCTGGAGCAACAGCACCGCCAAGAGTACTGCCGCCGGCCTCTCCGGGAGCGGAAGTCGGTTCATCACCTACGACCTACCCAGCACCGGTACGGACAACGCGACCTTCGTTCCCGACATCGTCACGCCAGGGTGGTACGAGGTTTTCGCAACCTGGGGAACCGGAGCCAACTGCTACGATGCGCAGTACACCATCCAGCACAGCGACGGCCAGACCGTTGTACTGGTCGACCAGATTCCCGAAGGCGTTGCCGGGGCCAACGCCAACACCTGGGTCACCTTGGGGCAATATCAGTTTGATGCGGGGCAGGACGAGGTCTCCGGATCGATCAACGTTTCGGAGGAGACCGTCACTGGTAAGCCCCACGCGACCTGGAATCAGCGCGTGTACGCGGACGCGGCCAAGTGGGTGTTCGCAGCTCCGTAGAATCGGATCGCGTCGCGCTCATGCGGTTAGCGCATTCTCAATCCAAATGTAGCGGCCTGCGTCCCCGCAGGCCGAGATCGGGGGGGCGTCCGACGAGGCGCCGGACGCTACGTTTGGACTGAAGCTCCCTCCGGCGCAACTACGCCCCCCCCCCTCCACGCCATTCAACACGGTCTGCTGGAAGTGCGATCAGTCCTCCAGTGCGGGGTTGGGAATGGTGCCCACGCGCCGGGCAAGATCGTCGGTGGCGTCGTCCGGTTCCTCGAAGCGCACGTCCTCTTCCTGGAACAGGACAACCTCTCCCTCGGTCACCAGCTCGATATAGAAGCCATCGGTCGAAACCAGGAACGGGCGACGCTCGCCCTCCCCATCCGGGCCGGTGCTGAAACGAATGAGCATGCGCTCCTCACCGTCCACCAGAATGGTCGCTCCTTCGACGGTGCACGCATCGCACATCTTACCGATGTTGAATTGCACCTCGCCCCCGGACCCGATGAGGACGAAGCGATCCTCCGCGTCGTTCGCGTCACGGACGCTCGCGTAGGTCA